>JALXER010000350.1 GCA_027069385.1 Paracoccaceae bacterium | reverse complement strand
AGCAAGCGGGTTATACCGGCGCGGCCCAGTTTCTGCGCCATATCCACAAGGTCCAGTTCGCCGCTTCGGGTGGATTTGACCTCGATCAGGCGGGCACCAAGATTGGCGAACAGCGCCCGCCGTTCGGCAGGCACGCCGGGCCGGTGGCACAGCCAAAGCGGGGTGTCGCTTGCCGTCAGGGCAAGGCGGCTGTTGGCCGAGATCGACAGCGCCCCGTCCGCCACAACGCGCACCGGCGAGGCCCCGCCCAGCCCCATTTCGCGCACATCCAGCAGCGGATCATCGGCCTGCGCGGTTCCCCGCCCGATCAGCACCGCATCGTGGTTGGCGCGCATCAGATGCACATAGCGGCGCGATTGTGGGCCGGTTATCCAGCGGCTTTCACCGCTATGGGTGGCGATGCGCCCGTCCAGCGAGGCCGCCATTTTCAGCGTGACCATCGGCCGCCCCAGCGTGCGATTAAGGATAAACCCCAGATTTGCCGCCTCGGCCTGATCGCCAAGCAACCCCGTATCTACCCGCACACCCGCATCGCGCAGCATGGCAAAGCCCCGGCCCGAAACCCGCGGGTCCGGGTCCTCTAACGCGCCGACAACGCGGGTGACACCGGCCTTGATCAGCGCGTTGGCACAGGGCGGGGTTTTGCCGTGATGGGCGCAGGGTTCCAGCGTGACATAGGCCGTTGCGCCGCGCGCATCGCCCGCTTGCGCCAGCGCCATGACCTCGGCATGGGGCCGCCCGCCATCCTGCGTCCAGCCGCGCCCGATCACCCGATTGTCACGCACCAGCACACAACCAACCGCCGGGTTGGGCCAGACCCGCCCCAGACCGCGCTTTGCCAGTGTCAGGGCAAGGCGCATCCAGCGGGTATCATGGCGGGTCATTCTTTTTCGGAGGCTTCGGGGGGGCGCAACTCGTGAACAAATTCCTCGAAATCGTCGGCCGCCTGAAAATTCTTGTAGACGCTGGCAAAGCGCACATAGGCCACGGTGTCGATCCGCGCCAGTGTTTCCATCACGATCTGGCCGATCTTGTCAGAGGGAATATCGACCTCGCCCAGACTTTCGAGCCGCCGCACAATGCCCGAAATCATCTGGTCCACCCGGTCGGCCTCTATCGGGCGTTTTTGCAAGGCGGTGCGCACCGAGCGCGCCAGCTTGTCACGGTCGAAATCCTCGCGTTTGCCATTTTTCTTGATCACCACCAGATCACGCAACTGCACCCGTTCATAGGTGGTAAAGCGCCCCGCGCAAGCCGGGCAATAGCGGCGGCGGCGAATGGCGGAATGGTCCTCTGCCGGGCGGGAATCTTTTACTTGGGTATCCACATTTCCGCAAAAAGGGCAACGCATCTGGGTCTCCTGTCCTACCATATCTGGTTAGGGGCACTATAGGCATGGTTTTCCGGTTTGGGTAGAGGGAAATATAGAGTGTGACAAACCCGTTTACAGCACGCGGTTTCAGGGGTAGATTCAGGCAACAGAGCATTAACCGAGATCGGAGAAAAAAATGAGCATTGTAAAATCACTTCTTATTCTGGCAACAGCAGGCACCCTGGCCGCGTGCGACGGCACCTTGACGGGGGGCACCGGCGACGGGATGGGCCCGGTTGGCGGGCCGCGTGGCGGCACCGGTGGCGTAGATGAATCGCTGATCCGTGATGCGGGGCTGATGGGCAAGCTCGAAGGGGCCAGCATGGTTGGCGGCACCGTATCCTATGCCTATTTCACCGATGTGGTTTCTGACGGGCGGGTGCTGTCGGGGGCCGATGTCTATTGCGGCGGTCCGGGGCGTGCAGTGATCAACCTGCAACGCGGTGATCGTGGCGGCCGCGCCTTTAACACCATGGCGTTCACCTGCCGATAGGCGGTGCCGCAGATTGGCAAACAGGGCCGGAGCACGATGCTCCGGCCCTTTTTTGATAGCGTGACAAGGGGCGCCTATGTTGAAGAAAATAGCCATTGTGCTGGTCGGGCTGGTTCTGGCCTTTGTGCTGCATATTCCGGTGCTGAAATGGGCAACCCGTATGCCAGACAGCGCCCGCGCCCAATATGCGCCGCTGTCGGACGGGGTGCAGGGTGAACAGGTCGAGATCGCGCGCATCTTTACCGGCACCATTTACGGCGTGGCCTATGACCCGCAAACCCGCCATTATCTGATACTTGGGCGCAATACCGGATCGCCGGATCAGGGCGGCCCTGGGAGCTATCTGCTGACGCTCGACCAAAGCGGGCAGATGATTGACGGTCAGGCGATACCGGATTCGGCGCGCACAACCGCGCTGGCCAACCCGCGCTATCAGGATGTGCCAAGGCTGCTGGCGCAGCAGGATATCCCGAATTACGATTTTGACCAGCTTCCCGCATGGATAACGCTGGCGCACTATACCTTTGAATCCTTCGACCAATGGCCGCGTTTCGTGTATTTCTTCCCGATGGTCTATACCGACTGGGAGGGGGAGGCCTATCTGGACATCACCCATGGCGGCGAGGTGCTGCGGGCGCGAATCCCGACCTTCTTTAGCGGCGGGTTTCTGTATCTGGGCAGCAGCATCGACGGGCAGATTTACCCGCGCAAGCCGGATGGCGGCGATATCGCCTTTCTGGAGGTTACCGAGAGCAGCTTTACCCTGTCGGCCATGACCGGACAGGAAACCCACCGCAAGGGGCTGGGCCTGTATGTAATCCGGCCGCGCTAGCTCATCTGCGCGACGACCTCGCGGTTATGCGAGGCGTCGCGGTGTTCAAACAGATAGATGCCTTGCCAGGTGCCCAGCGCAAGCTGGCCATCCTGCACCGGAATTGACAGGCTGACCGGCAGCAGCGCCGCCTTGATATGGGCGGGCATGTCGTCGGGGCCTTCATAGGTGTGGGTCAGATAGGCCATGCGCGGGTCGGTGGTGGGCGGCACCAACCGGTGAAAGAATTCGCGCAGGTCGGTCTGTACCTCGGGATCGGCGTTTTCCTGAATCAGCAGGCTGGCCGAGGTATGGCGGACAAACAGCGTCAACAGCCCCGACCCGCGCGCAACGTCGCGCACCTGATCGGTGAATTCATAAAGCCCCGGCCCATGGGTGGCGATGGTAAAGGTATGCATCCGGCACCTGCCAATAATTCCTGCTGACCCCGTTATAGCCGTAGGGTGCGTGCTTTGCACGCCCTAAGCATCAGCCCACATGCGCAGCAGGTTAGAGCGGGTCTTGGTCAGGCGGTCCAGGTATTCGGTCTTGCCATCCTGCGCCAGGTTGTGGGCAATGCACTGGTCCAGATCATAAAGAATCTCGCGCTGGGCCGGATCGCGCAGCCAACTGGTAATCCAGCCGATCACCACCAGCCGCTGCCCCGAATTTACCGGTGCCACGCGATGCAGCGTGGTCGAGGGGTACAGGATCATATCCCCCGCCGCCAGCTTGATCGCCTGATCTTCCAAATGCTCCTGTATCACCAACTCGCCCCCCGCATAGGTATCTTCGGGCGACAGGAACAGGGTAAAGGACAGGTCGGTCCGCCCACCCGCCATCAGCGCGTCATCCACATGGGTGCCATAGGCCTGCCCGTCGGAATAGCGCGACAGCATCATACCCACGAACGCTTTGGGGCGCGCGGCGCTCATGAATACCGGATTGGCCCGCAGCGCGGTTTCGACCTTGTCCAGAATCGCCGCGGTTTCGGCCGAGGGCAACGCCTGCCGGTTATCCTTGATTTGCCGCGCGATGCGACCGGCGGTTTTGCGGCCGTCCTGAAAGGGCAGGGTGGCGGCGGTCTCGCGGATCGCGTCCAGTTCGAACCGATTCAGGATATCGCCAATGACCAGTTTCATGGCCGGATCTTTCCGGCCGAGATCTCTACTCGCGCCGCTGCGCCGTAAAACACGCTCAGGTCAGGAGCAGGGGCGGCGAGTTCGGCGGTTAACAGGTCAAGCTGCACGCTGATTTCAGCCGCTACTGAGGCCTGTTTTTCGCCGGTGCTGTTCAGGAACGGGGTGTTCCGGGCGCGGGCGCTGGCCAGCACGGCCTGCACCTGCGCCCGTGCCAGCGCATCGGTGCTTTGGGCCAGCGTATCGGTAGCAGCGCGCACCAGATCGGCGATTTCGGCAAAGCGGGCATGGGGTGCGGCCTCCAGCCCTTCGCGGGCCTCGGCAAATTCCATCCGCAGCCAGTCGGTGGCGTTCAGCGGGTCGGTGCCATTGGCCAGGGCTTCCTTCAACTCTCCAAACGCGCCGTCGAAATCCTCTATATGCGGGCCGACCTTGTCCTCCAACCCTTCCTCGAAACCCTGATGCATCAGGGCCAGCAACCGGGTGGCGTCGTCGGTTTTGCCATCGGCAATCAGGGTTTCAAGCAGCGCGGTCTGCGCCTCCAGAATATCCACCTGCGCCAGAAACAGCCCGAGATCCGCGCCCGGATCGATCACAACGCCGCTTTCCCCTGCCTCGCCATCCTCTTGCGCAACAACGGGCGGGGCGGTTTGCGCCCAGACCTGCGGTGGTAAAGACCCGAGCGCAATGGCGCTGGCAGCAAGCACACGGCGGGCCTTGATACGGCGAGGGGGGGATGGCATGGGGGACTCCTGATTATAACCTAGTCAATTAGTCGGATATAATGGATGAGTTAATCAGTCAAGTATATTTGCAGATAAAACCGGCTAATAGTGATAGCGGCACTGGACAAAATAAATGCAATCCTTGCTCACACGATAGAGCAGCCGTTGCTCTCGGGTGATGCGACGTGACCAATACCCTGTTAAATGTGCCTTCAGCTTTTCCAGTTTATCAGAGCCTTCAAAAAGGCGGCGTTGGCACTCGATTATCAGGGCGTTGAGCGTTTTTATCGCGCTCGATCACGGCCATCAGTCGGCCCGCGTTGCGTGATCGTCATTCACCTGATCCACAATATTGGACAGATTGGCGCGAAGCTGGGTGGAGGAGGTGTGTTTCATGGGGGAGTGTACGTGATGGCGTACGGAAATAAGGGTGCGTAGGGTGGGTGCTTGCACCCACCGTCCTAGAATGGTGGGTGCAAGCACCCACCCTACGGATGATCAGCGATCGAGTAGAAGTCGCACGATGTAGCCCATACCGTACACAAGCAAAGTGAAAACCGTTGTAAGAGGCAAATTCGTAACAAAGAAACCCCAATATGTGCCACCCATTTCCTTAACCCGTTGCATACGCGTTGATGGGGAGTGCGTTCTGACAAAGCTTTTTACAATTGCCAGCGCGGCAACCCGCCAAATCGGATAATGATAGATCCGATAACAATGGTGGCAATGAGGGACAACCTACCTGAAATGGAGTCTTCCTACTGATCCAGGAAACTCCGCAGCTTCCGGCTCCGGCTTGGGTGCTTCAACTTCCGCAGGGCTTTCGCCTCGATTTGCCTAATCCGCTCACGGGTAACGCTGAATTGCTGGCCGACTTCTTCGAGCGTGTGGTCGGTGTTCACCCCGATGCCAAAGCGCATGCGCAGCACGCGTTCTTCGCGCGGGGTCAGGCTGGCCAGCACGCGGGTGGTGGTCTCTTTCAGGTTGCCCTGAATGGCACTGTCCAGCGGCAGCACGGCGTTTTTATCCTCGATGAAATCACCAAGCTGGCTGTCTTCCTCGTCGCCAATCGGGGTTTCAAGGCTGATCGGTTCCTTGGCGATTTTCATCACCTTGCGGACCTTTTCCAGCGGCATTTGCAGCTTGGCGGCCAGTTCCTCGGGGGTTGGCTCGCGGCCGATTTCGTGCAGCATCTGCCGACCGGTGCGCACCAGTTTGTTGATGGTCTCGATCATGTGCACCGGAATGCGGATGGTGCGGGCCTGATCGGCAATGCTGCGCGTAATCGCCTGCCGGATCCACCACGTCGCATAGGTGCTGAATTTATAGCCGCGCCGGTATTCGAATTTATCGACCGCTTTCATCAGGCCGATATTGCCTTCCTGAATAAGATCAAGGAATTGCAGACCGCGGTTGGTGTATTTCTTGGCAATCGAAATCACCAGCCGCAAGTTGGCCTCTACCATTTCTTTCTTGGCGGCGCGGGCTTCTTTTTCGCCCTTTTGCACCTGATGGACGATGCGGCGGAATTCCGAGATATCCACCCCGATATACTGCCCGACCTCGGCCATTTCGTCGCGCAGATCCTGCGCCTTTTCGCGCAGGTCGCCGGTCAGCTTGTCCCAGCCGCGGCCCTTTAGCGCGCCCACACGGTCCAGCCAGCTCGGGTCCAGTTCCGAGCCCTTGTATTCCTCGATAAAGTCGCGCCGGTTGATCCGGGCCTGATCGGCCAGCTTGACCATGCCGCTATCGACCGACTTGATCTTGCTGTTGATGCCGTAAATCTGGTCTACCAGCGCTTCGATCCGGTTGTTATGCAGGTGCAACGCGTTGACCAGCGTCACAATTTCGGTGCGCAGCCGCTGGTATTCCAGTTCCTGCCCCGAACTGAACATGTGTTCGTCATTCATGGTCGCGCTCATGCGGCCATCCTGCATTTCCGCCAGCTTTTCATAGTCCGAGGCGATCTGGTCGAGCGATTCCAGCACGCGGGGTTTCAGCGCGGCCTCCATGGCCGCAAGCGACAGGTTGGCCTGTTCGTCCTCATCGTCGTCGTCCTCATCGTCGTCGTCGGTGCTATCCGTCGCGTCGGCCTTGTCGGTTGCCTCGTCAGGAGAACCGGTGCCGGTGACCTCTTCTTCCGCGGATTCCTCTTCTTCTTCGTCCATCGCCTGACCAAAGGTGGTTTCAAGGTCGATGACGTCGCGCATCATAATCTCTTCGGACAGCAATTCGTCGCGCCAGATGGTGATCGCCTGAAAGGTCAGCGGGCTTTCGCACAGGCCGGCGATCATGGTGTTGCGGCCGGCCTCGATGCGTTTGGCAATGGCGATTTCGCCCTCGCGCGACAGCAATTCGACGCTGCCCATTTCGCGCAGATACATGCGGACCGGGTCATCGGTGCGGTCCAGCTTTTCGGTGGTGGCCGATGCGGTTACCAACTCGCGCCCGGTTTTGCTTTCGCCGATTTCCTCGACGTCGGTTTCGACTTCTTCCTCGGCCTCTTCGCCGTCGGTCACGTTGATGCCCATTTCGGACAGCATCGCCATGATGTCCTCTATCTGCTCAGAAGAGACCTGATCAGCGGGCATAAACTGGTTCAGTTCGTCATAGGTGATATAGCCGCGTTCCTTGGCGGTGGCGATCATCTTGCGCACACCGGCTTGCGACATATCCAGCAGCGGCCCGGATTCGTTGCGCTCGTCCGTCTTGTTCTGATCGGTGTCTTTAGCTGCCATTGGGGTGCTCCTGAATCGTCTGCCAAACCAAGCATATAGGGATCGAATCACCCCATTGCGAATCATTTAGCGCAATTTTGGCGGCGAATCACTGATTCGCGTGCGAATCGGGGTTATTTCTTTTTCTCCCAGATCTTCTGGTCGATGAAAGCCTGTAATTTGCGCTGCGCTTCGGCCTCTATCTCCGAGTTGTCCTCCTCGGTGATGCCGCCGGAATCGGCCTCGCGCTCGGCGATGCGGGCCTGATCAAGGCGCCATGTCAGCCCCTCGTCGGGGGATTCCTGCGCCAGTTCCTCGGCCTCGCGCACCTCGTTCATGACCCCCAGAATCGCCTGCTGGCGGGCCATATCGACCTCGATGGCCTTGCGGGCCAGTTCGGGGTCGGCGTCGGGGCGTAGATGCGGGTTGTCGCGCACCTGCCCGATGGCGGTCAGCTTGGCGATCGGGTCATCATTGATGGCGTGGGCGATATGGTCGACCATCGCGTCGCGCGTGGTGATCCGGTGCAACTCGCCAAGCATGGCATTGGCGATATGGTGCAGGTCAGCGCAGATAAAGGGCAGGTGTTCCAGCCGGTCTTCCAGCATCTGGGCGATTTCGGGGTGGTTCAGGCAGCCCAGCAGGATAGCGCTTTCGCGGATGCGGGCCTCGGCCTCTATGCCGTTGCCCGCGCGCGCCAGCAGGCTGGCCTTGGTTTCGGGGTTGGCCAGCGCCGGGGCGTTCTTGCGCCACGGAGTAAACTTTTTGCCCGGCCTCTGGCTGGAAAACAGCGCGCGGCGTTTATCGCGAATCGCGGCGTTATAATGGTTGCGGATGTCGGGGTGTTCGATCTTGGCCAGCGCGGCCTTCAGGCTGGCATCGAGCATCGCCTTGCGGTCGGGGCTGTCAAATACCTTGCCTTCGGTCTCGCGTTGCCAGAGCAGATCGACCAGCGGCTGTGCCTTGTCGAGCAGCGCCTGCATGGCCGCAGCCCCCGACGCCTTGATCAGGTCATCCGGGTCAACCCCTTGGGGCATCATGCAAAACCGCAGCGATTTTCCCGGCTCCAGCAGCGGCAGCACCACGTCGATCAGCCGGATGGCGGCGCGCAGCCCTGCCGAGTCACCATCAAGCGCAATCACCGGTTCGGGGGTGACCCGCCACATCAGGTGCAACTGGTTTTGGGTAATCGCGGTGCCCAGCGGCGCAACGGCATGACCAAACCCTGCCTGCACCAGCGCGATCACATCCATATAGCCCTCGGCCACGATCAGCGCATCGGCCTTGCCCGCCGCCGCACGCGCGGGGCCAAGGTTATAAAGGTTGCGGCCCTTGTCAAACAACGGCGTTTCCGGAGAGTTCAGATACTTGGCCCGCGCATTCGGGTCCATCGCTCGCCCGCCAAATGCAATGGCGCGGCCGCGCTGGTCGCGAATCGGAAACATGATGCGGCCACGAAAGCGGTCAAAGGGCTGGCCACCGGAATCGGGGGCGATGCACAGGCCGGCCTCTATCATCTGTTCGGGCGGAATATCCTTGTCTTTGAGATAGGAAAACAGGTTGCCGCGCGTGTCGGGGGCAAAGCCGATCTCGAATTGTTCGATCATTGCGGCGCTCATGCCGCGCTGCTCCAGATAGGCGCGCGCGCCTTGCGCCGCCGCCGTGTTCAGTTGCAGGCGGTAATGGCGCACCGCCATTTCCATGACCTCGACCAGACCGGCGCGCTTTTTGGCGCGTTTGGCCTCGCGCGGGTCAGCGGCGGGCACCGGCATGCCGGCCTCGGCGGCCAACAGCTTTATCGCATCCATAAAGCCCATATTCTCGGATTCACGCACAAAGCCGATGGCGTCTCCTTTGGCGTGACAACCAAAGCAATAGTAAAAGCCCTTGCGGTCATCCACATGAAAAGACGCGGTTTTTTCCTGATGAAAGGGGCAGGGCGCCCAGTAATCGCCTTTGCCGGTGTTGGTTTTTCGCGCATCCCAGGTGACCTTGCGCGCCACCACTTCTGCCAGCGAAAGGCGCGAGCGCAACTCGTCAACAAAACCGGCGGGCAGGCTCATTGGGCGACCTTGATCGACACATTCTGACGAAGGGTGCCGTCCAGATTATAGATATAGATTTCCTCGCGCCCGTCGGATTGCATCGTCACAATCGCGACGAAATCGGTGCCAAGGGTTACGGCTTGCGCGGTGCGCCCCGCGGGCAGTTCAATATTGTCGGGCAATTGCAGCACCGGCGCGGCAGGGGCGGCAAAGCGGATGACAATCACCACGACAACGGTTATGAAGCCAAGAATTAACACCACGGTCAAGGTATTGACCAACCGCCGGAGCGTGCGCAGGTGGCGCGGTTCTTCAACTGGGGTATCCATGGCCGATCTTTCGCAAATTGACATTACACTGGGAGAATCCCCCCCGCCCCGCCTTGATAAAGCCTTGGCGGCCTTTGTGCCAGAGGGGGTAACGCTTTCGCGCTCGCGCATACAGGCCCTGATCGAGGCCGGAGCCGTAAGCCGCGCGGGGCAGGTGGAGCGCAATGTGAAAGCCAAAGCAACCGCGGGGCAATGCTGGCAGATCATCCTGCCCAGCCCTGTTGCGCTTGAAACCGGCCCCGAGGATATCCCGCTGGAAGTGATCCATGAAGATGCGGACCTGATCGTGGTCAACAAGCCTGCGGGCATGGTGGTGCATCCGGCTCCGGGGTCGCCGACCGGTACGCTGGTCAATGCATTGCTGCACCATTGCGGCGACAGCCTGTCGGGAATCGGCGGCCAGAAACGGCCGGGTATTGTGCATCGCATCGACAAGGATACCAGCGGCCTGCTGGTGGTGGCGAAATCCGACGTGGCGCATCAGGGGCTGGCGGCACAATTTGCCGACCACAGTCTGGAACGGGTGTATCGTGCGGTGGTGTGGAGCGCGCCTTCGCCCGCCGATCCGCGCCTTGCGGGCCTGCCCGGCGTGCGGTTTGAACCGGGTAATGTCGTGCGGATATCGGGCAATATCCTCCGCCACAAGCACGACCGTAAACGCATGACCGTAGTCACCGACGCGGGCCGCCATGCCATTACCCGCGTGCGGGTGGATCAGGCGTTTGGCCCGGATGAACGGCCGGTTGCGTCCTTGGTGTCGTGCTGGCTGGAAACCGGCCGCACCCACCAGATTCGCGTTCATCTGAGCCATGTCGGCCACGGGCTGATCGGCGATCCAACCTATGGTTCGCGCCGCGCCATTCCCAAAAAGGCCATGTCGCCCGAGGCCGCCGCGGCACTGCGCGGCTTTCCGCGTCAGGCGCTGCATGCCGCCACCTTGGGGTTTATCCATCCGGTCAGCGGCGAATCGATGCGCTTTGCGGCTGAAATGCCCGAGGATATGAAGGCGCTGCTGCGGACATTGCAAAGCTGAAATTTCCGGTTTTTCAACGGCTTGGGGGCGATCTTTGCGGTGATGTAAAAAATACTATACACAGTGACAAAAATAACATACACCAAGTATGTAATAGTTTACTTGGAGGCGCGACCATGAGTTTTCATCACAAAACGGTCTATGTGACCCTGATCAACACGCTGGTGCTGATGGGCGGGTATTTCTGGTGGGTGTCGGGGCGCTATGCGGCGGGGGCGTTTGACGGGCCGGATGCGGGCAGCGCGGTGGGGCGCTCTATCCTGATACTGATGGGCGCGGGCATTGTGGTGCAGATCATCGGGATGATCCTGTTTCATTTTCTTCAGGCGCTGGTCACGCAAAACCCCAACCCCGACCAGTTGATTGACGAGCGCGACCGCCTGATAGAGCTGCGCGCCCTGCGGGTTTCCTATCATGTTACCGGGCTGGTTTTTGTGCTGGCCATCATCGCGCTGGCCATGGGGTGGAGCATCTTCGCGGTGTTTCACATTATCGTTG
>JALXER010000349.1:8782-11236 GCA_027069385.1 Paracoccaceae bacterium | reverse complement strand
CCGGTAAGCAACACCAGAACCACCAGCACCAGCCCCGCACCCATCCCCGCCGGCACCCCCGCCGCTGTCAAGGCCCAGCCCAGCCCGCCTGCCAGCCCGCCAACCGCCAGTCCGACCAGCGGATAGGCCCAGACATTGGCCGCCCCGCGCCGGCTTACCGCGGCATAATCCAGCCGCACCGGTATGCGGGTCAGCAGGCCAAAGGCGGCTTTCAGGTCCAGAATCAGGGGGATGTCGGTCATGGGTAAAAAATTTTCGTTTTAAGGCTGAACAAGCCGGATATTACGCGCTAAGAGTACCAAAACAACCTACGAAAGTGAATCCATGCCAACAACCGATTTCTCGACCGTTTCCGAATTTGTTGCACTGCTCGGGCAATTGCCCGCGCCTGACGCGACCGCACTGGGGGCCGCAAAGGACCGCAACGAGATGCTGACCAAACCCCCGGGGGCCTTGGGCCGGTTGGAAGATCTGGCGATCTGGTATGCGTCGTGGCGCGGTCAGGCTGCTCCGCAAGTCGCAGCGCCACAAGCGCTGGTCTTTGCGGGCAATCACGGGGTTAGCGCGCAGGGGGTCTCGGCATTTCCGGCCGAAGTAACCGCGCAGATGGTGCTGAATTTCGAGCATGGCGGCGCGGCGATCAACCAGCTTTGCCAACTGGCCGGGGCCAATCTGGGGGTGCATGCGCTTGATCTGGACACTCCGACTGCCGATTTTACCCGGGGTGCCGCGATGGACGAAGCGGCGTTTGTGAAGGCGTTAAAGACCGGTTGGAGCGCGGTTGATCCGGCGGCGGATGTGCTGATCACCGGCGAGATGGGGATTGGCAACACCACCAGCGCAGCGGCGATTTGCACGGCGCTGTTTGGCGGCGAGGCCGCCGAGTGGGCCGGTCGCGGCACTGGTGTGGATGACGCCGGACTGGCGCGCAAGGCCGAGGTGATCTCGACCGCCATTGCCTTTCACGGTGAAACCCTTGCCGACCCTATCGAGGTTCTGCGCCGCCTTGGCGGGCGCGAGCTTGCGGCCATGGTCGGGGCGATCACCCGCGCGCGGATGCTGTCGATTCCGGTCATTCTGGACGGGTTTATCTGCTCGGCGGCAGTGGCAACGCTGAATGCGGCGCAACCCGGCGCGCTGGACCATTGCGTAGCCGGGCATGTGTCGGCCGAATCGGCACATCAGAAACTGCTCGAAGAAATGGGGCTAACCCCTTTGTTATCCCTTGGAATGCGCCTTGGCGAAGGCTCGGGGGCGGCGCTGGCGATCAATATTCTGAAAGGCGCGATTGCCTGTCATTCGGGCATGGCCACCTTTGCCGAGGCCGGTGTTTCCGAGGGCTGAACTTCGCGGGTAGGGTACCGGGCGGACAACCGTTTCTTTGTTGGCCGCCCTGGACTGCCCCACGGTTAGTGGAATGTTTTCGCCTTGGGGTCGGGCGCAAGCGGAGCGAATCTAACGCATTTCTCCGCTGGCATCGATGGTTTCCCTGCCGCCCAGATAGGGGCGCAGAACCGCGGGGATGGTGATAGAGCCATCCGCCTGCTGGTAGTTTTCAATCACCGCAATCATCGCACGCCCCACGGCCAGCCCCGAGCCGTTCAATGTATGCACCGGTTCGGGCTTGGCATCGCCATCGCGCATGCGGGTATTCATCCGGCGCGCCTGAAAATCACCGGCAACCGAGCAGGAAGAAATCTCGCGATAGGTGTTCTGCCCGGGCAACCATGCCTCTATGTCATAGGTTTTGCGCATGCCGAAACCCAGATCACCGGTGCAAAGCACCACGGTGCGATAGGGGATCTCCAGCGCATCCAGAATGCCCTCGGCGCAGGCGGTCATGCGTTCCAGCTCGGCGGCGCTGTCCTCGGGGCGGGTGATGGCGACCATCTCTACCTTTTCGAACTGGTGCTGGCGCAGCATGCCGGCGGTGTCACGCCCCGCCGAACCGGCTTCGGAACGGAAGCATTGCGAATGGGCGGTCAGGCGCAGGGGCAGGGTGGCCGCGTCCAGAATCTCGCCCGCAACCGAATTGACCAGCGTCACTTCGGCGGTCGGAATCAGCCACCAGCCGTTTTCGGTGCGATAGGAATCCTCGGCGAATTTGGGCAGTTGCCCCGAGCCATACATGGCCTCGTCGCGCACCAGTACCGGGGTCCAGACCTCGGTAAAGCCGTTCTTGTCCACATGGGTATCAAGCATAAACTGCCCCAAAGCCCGATGCAGGCGGTTCATCGCGCCGCGCAGCACCACAAAGCGCGAGCCGGACAGTTTGGCCGCCGTATCGAAATCAAGCCCCTTTGCGGCGGGAACATTATAGTGTTCCGCCGGATCAAAGGCGAAATTGCGCGGGGCGCCGACGCGGCGGATTTCAACATTGTCATCCTCGTCCGCGCCTTCGGGCACGTAGTCGGCGGGGCGGTTGGGCAGGGTCAGAAGCAGGTAGTTCAGGCG
>JALXER010000349.1:0-8772 GCA_027069385.1 Paracoccaceae bacterium | reverse complement strand
TCCTCCAGCTTGGTGATCTCGGCCTTTTTGTCGGAAACCAGTGCGCGCAGCCGGTTGAACTCATCCTCATTGCCGCTGGCCTTGGCGGCCCCGATCGCCTTGGATGCCGCGTTACGCTCGGCCAAAGCCAGTTCGGCAGCGCGAATGCTGGCGCGCCGCGCGGTGTCGATGGCCAGAACCTGTGCGGAAATGCCCGACAGGCCCCGTTTGGCCATGGCGGCGTCAAACGCCTCGGGGTTTTCGCGAATAATGCGGATGTCATGCATGGGCCAGCCCTCAACAAGTGGAATCGTTGCGCTGTTATGCAATGGAACGGGGGGGCGGGTAAACCGTGATTCCCGCGTTTACCCGTTGGAATCAGGCCCCGGCCCCGCCTTTTTCAGCCCCGCCTTGGGTTTGGCTGCCGCTTTGCCAGCGCCCTTGCCCTCGGGTGCGGATTTGAACGATGCGGGCTGTTTGGCCCCCGCGCCCTTGGTCGAGGATGGTTCGGGCACTTTGGCCTTGGCCGGCTCGATGGTCTCGGCCTCGTCTTTCTTGCGGGTGGTTCTGGATTCCTTGGTGGTAATGTCGTTGCATTGCGAGCAGGTATAGGTGTCGGTGATGTCGTAAACTTCCTCGACCCAGGTCAGCACCTTGACCGAGCCGTCTTCCTGCGGTTCGCGGGTTTCTTTTTCTTCCGAACTGGCCAGCACCTCGGTTCGGTCGGTGCGCGAAATCGAAAAGGCCGCGTTGCATTTGGGGCATTTCGCCGCCGTGGAATTGGCCGATTTGCGCCAAAGGAAAATCACCACGAAAACCGCCACGCCGCCGACCACCGCAGCGCCGATGCGGATCAGGTTTTCCTGGCCGCCCAATGCCCAGTACAAAATGCCCGCGACGATTAACCCGAAAATGATTGCCCAGATCATGGCGCTTTTGGTGATGGATGCTTTAAGCGCTTGTTGTTCCTGCGTAAGATGTGGCATTTTCTTTCCTCTTGCACAAATAATTTTCAACCGTATGGAAACCTTCCACAATGTGGCTTATACCCGCTTTGTCCCGATCTGGAAATGCGACATGACAGAAACTGCCGAAAATCGTTTGAAACGCCTGAAAATGCGCGCATGGCGGCGCGGTATGAAGGAAATGGACCTGATTCTTGGCGGGTTTGCCGATACGCATCTTGGCGGGCTGGATGCCGGGTTGCTAGATGATTTTGAGTTGCTTTTGAACGAAAATGACCAGGATTTATTCCCGTGGTTCACCGGTTTGCAGCCCATGCCGCCCCGTTTCGAGCCTATTTTCAAAGAGATTCGAAAAAAATTCGATTTTCAGTAAAATAACCGCCGGTTTTAACGAGTTATTTCGAGTCTTCTGTTGAATTGGCTTCCAACACCGATGTTTTGGAGGAAAGTCAATGGCGCAGAACGCTATGAAACAACCGGAAGAACAGGCCGCGCCGATGGATGCAACGGCATTTCTAAGCGGCTATATGGAACATCTGGCGCTGATTGAACGGCTGCACCGGTTGCTGCTCGATGTGGTCAAGGACGAGTTCGAGCGCCTGCGGATCATCGATATCAATTCGGTTCAGGCGCTGCTGCTGTACAATATCGGCGAAAACGAGGTTACGGCCGGTGAATTGAAAACGCGCGGCTATTATCAGGGGTCGAACGTTTCTTATAACCTGAAAAAGCTGGTCGATGCCGGCTATATGCACCATCAGAAATGCGCGGTTGACCGGCGCGCGGTTCGGGTCAGCCTGACCGAAAAAGGCCGCGATGTGCGCATGGTTGTGGCGCAGCTTTTTGCCCGTCACGCCATGGGGCTGCAAAGCAAGGGCCTGCTGGACATCGACGAGCAAGAGGACATCAACCGCGCCATGCGACGGGTCGAACGTTACTGGACAGACCAGATTCGTTTTATCTATTGAGCGGCAGAATAGCGCCCCGAAAGCGGTGGAAAAGGCCAAGAACAGGCGATGAAATAGTTACCCCGGAACAAATTACATTCAAAAAATGCAATAAAATAAAAGGATAGGTATAAAATATTGGTGATGCGGCAATTTGTTGGGTGAAATCCGCGCGAAAACCGCCTATGAAGGCTCGACACACCCCTGCCGGAGAGCCTGCGATGAACTATAACGCCAAACTGGATGAAGCCCTTGATGCCCTTCACGATGAAGGCCGCTATCGGGTCTTTATGAACATCGCGCGCACCCGCGGGCAGTTCCCCCGGGCCAACTGGACCCGCCCCGATGGTACGGTGCAGGAAATCGCGGTCTGGTGTGGCAATGACTATCTGGGTATGGGGCAAAATCCGGTGGTGCTGGACGCCATGCATCAGGCCATCAACGCCTATGGGGCCGGTTCGGGGGGCACGCGCAACATTTCGGGCACCACCTTGCTGCACAACGCGCTGGAGGCCGAAATCGCCGATCTGCACCAGAAAGAGGCGGCGCTGGTCTTTACCTCGGCCTATATCGCCAACGAATCGACCCTGTCGGTGCTGCCCAAACTGTTTCCGGGCATGATCATTTTTTCCGATGCGCTGAACCATGCCTCTATGATCGAAGGGGTGCGCCACGGGCGTTGCGAAAAACAGATTTGGCGGCACAATGATTTGGACCACCTGCGCGAGCTGCTTCAGGCCGCCGACCCCGACGCGCCCAAGCTGATTGCGTTTGAATCGGTCTATTCGATGGATGGTGATTTCGGCCCGCTGCGCGAGGTCTGCGATCTGGCCGAGGAATTCGGCGCGCTGACCTATCTGGACGAAGTACACGCGGTTGGCATGTATGGCGCCCATGGTGGCGGGGTTTCCGAGCAAGAAGGGCTGACCGACCGGATTGACATTATCAACGGCACGCTGGGCAAGGCGTTCGGGGTGATGGGCGGCTATATCGCGGCTTCGGCGCGCATGGTCGATGCGGTGCGCTCTTATGCGCCCGGGTTTATCTTTACCACCTCGCTGCCCCCCGCCATTCTGGCCGGTGCGCAGGCCTCTATCGCCTATCTGAAAGAGCATCAGGAATTGCGCGATCAGCAACAGGATGCAGCCAAGGTGTTGAAATTGCGGCTAAAAGCCATGGGCCTGCCGGTGATCGACAGCCCCAGCCATATCGTGCCGGTGCATGTGGGCAATCCGGTGAAATGCAAAAACCTGTCTGATTCCCTGCTGGACGATTTCGGGATTTACGTGCAGCCGATCAACTATCCCACCGTGCCGCGCGGCACCGAGCGGCTGCGTTTCACGCCCTCGCCGGTGCATGATTTCGGCATGATTGATGCGCTGGTCGGCGCACTGGACAGCCTGTGGAAACAATGCGAACTTAGTCGCGCAGCGATTGCATCCTGATTTTTAGGCACGATTTCGCTTAAATCACTGGACTTCAAAGCATTTTGTACCTAGATCACTAAATAAGTGTTAAACGTTGTAAACGGGTAAATAAGCACGATTCGGAGGGCACCTTCGGATAGATTGGGACAGAAGCAAGGTTTCGGGCATTCAATGACCACGGAAACGGATATGGCCATCGGCGGCGGGTTCGATTCATTTGAATTGAAACTGGGCGACGAACTGCGCGGTGAGCGTGCGACGCTGGGCAAATCCCTGCTGGATGTGCAGCGCGACCTGCGGATCAAGGCCGCCTATATCGCCGCCATCGAGAATTGCGACCTGTCGGTTTTTCCCAATACCAGCTTTCTTGCCGGCTATGTCCGGTCCTATGCGCGCTATCTGAAACTCGACCCCGAGGCGACCTATGCCCGGTTCTGTACCGAATCCAATTTTCAGGGCAGCAATGCCGATCTGGGCCATGCGCGCATGGGCGGCAGCGGTCGGGTGGCGGCGATTTCGGCGGCCAAGCCCGATAGTGGCTGGACACCGGGGCTGGGCGGGGTTGCCATGTCGCGCCAGCGCTCTTTTGCCGGGGTCGCTTCTTTTGCGCCGATTGTGGTTATTCTGCTGCTGATCCTTGGGTTGGGCTATGGCGTTATGACGCTGATCAAGGATATCCAGCGCGTCGATATTGCCCCGATCGAACAATCCCCGACGGTGCTTGACACCATGGAAAGCGGCGGGTTTGCCGCCGGTCTGGATGATGAAAGCCTTGACCGCGGGGCCGAGCAGGCGCTGGACCTGACGCGGATCTATGCTTCGTCCGGGCTGGATGTGCCGATCGTTGCGCCGCGTGACGGGCCGATTGCCGCGATTGACCCGCAACGCACCGGCAGCATCATGGCCGAAGCCGAAACACTGGGGGCTGCCCCCGCCGCGCTGCTGGCGCAGGTCGAAAACACGGTTCAAATCGGTGCGCCGGTGGTCAGCGTTGCGCAGGTCGCCTCGACCGTCAGCATTTTTGCCCAGCGTCCGGCATGGGTGCGGGTTTCGGATGATAATGGCGATATCCTGTTTGAAAAAATTCTGGAAGTGGGCGAGGAATACACCCTGCCACCCGGAACTGATCTGGCCAGCCTGCGCGCAGGCAACGCCGACTGGGTGTATCTGCTGGTTGACGGGCAGGCCTATGGGCCGGTTTCGGGGACCAACGGCGTTGTCAAAGGGTTTTCGCTGGCTGCGGCCGACATTCAAAGCAGCCTGAACCCGCTGGGCACCATGACCGCCGAAATGCGCGCCGCCAACGAAGAGATCCGCCGCGCTGCCTCGCTGGAAAGCAATTAGCCAAAGGCTGATGACAGCCGCGCCGCAATGTCATAGGTTGCGCAAAACATCCTGCCACAGAAAAGCACCCCCATGACCCATAACCCCATTCGCCCATGGCGTGATATCAACCGCCGCCAAAGCCGCCAGATCATGGTCGGGCCGGTGCCCGTCGGGGGCGACGCTCCGATTGCGGTGCAAACCATGACCAACACCCTGACAACCGATATCAAGGCAACCATCGCGCAGGTGCAGGCCTGCGCCGATGCGGGGGCCGATATTGTGCGGGTGTCCTGCCCGGATCAGGACTCGGCGCTGGCGCTAAAGGAAATCGTGCGCGAAAGCCCGGTGCCGATCGTGGCCGATATCCATTTCCACTACCAGCGCGGCATAGAGGCGGCGGAATCGGGTGCGGCCTGCCTGCGGATCAATCCGGGCAATATCGGCAAGCCCGAACGGGTGGCCGAGGTGATCAGGGCGGCGCGCGATCACGGATGCTCTATCCGTATTGGCGTCAATGCGGGCAGTCTGGAAAAGGAATTGCTGGAAAAATACGGCGAGCCGTGCCCCGATGCCATGATCGAAAGCGGCCTGAACCATATCCGCATTTTGCAAGACAATGATTTCCACGAATACAAAATCAGCCTCAAGGCGTCGGACGTGTTTATGACCGTCGCCGCCTATCAGGGGCTGGCCGATGCCACCGACGCGCCGTTGCATCTGGGTATTACCGAGGCGGGGGGGCTGACCTCGGGGTCGATCAAATCGGCTATCGGGCTGGGCAATCTGCTCTGGTCGGGGCTGGGGGACACCATTCGGGTGTCGCTATCCGCCGATCCGGTGGCCGAGGTCAAGGCCGGTTTCGAGATCCTGAAATCGCTGGGGCTGCGCCATCGCGGCGTCAACATCATTTCCTGCCCGTCCTGCGCGCGGCAGGGCTTTAATGTGATCGACATGGTGGCCGAACTGGAACAGCGCCTTGAACACATCCACACCCCGCTAAGCCTGTCGATTATCGGTTGCGTGGTGAACGGCCCGGGCGAAGCATTGATGACCGATATCGGTTTTACCGGTGGCGGTGCCGGCTCGGGTATGATTTATATTGCCGGAAGGCCGGATCATAAACGCGACAATGCCTCTATGGTGGATCATATTGTTGAACTGGTTGAAAAGCGTGCGCGCGAAATGAACGTATCGAAGGAGTGATAAGTGGCTAAAATCTCTTTGTTTCTGGCTTTGGCAATTATTGTCGGGATTGGCGCGATGTATTTCCGGATCATCAGCGCGGGCCACGACCCGGAGGTCTGGCATGTGGACCCGCTGGATTTCACCATCCAGACTACGCCCAACACCTATTACGTGGCCCCGCAAGCCATGGTGCACAACACCGTTGACCGCGAGGCCCCGATCTATGCCGCCGATGCAAAAACCATGGCCAAGGCGCTTGACGATTTTATCATGACCCAGCAGCAGACCACGCGCATTGCCGGTTCGCCGCGCGAGATGTGGATGACCTATGTCCAGCGCACGCCGACCCTGCGCATGCCCGACTATATCTCTATCCGGCTGATCGACCTGCCTGACGGGAAATCGACCATCGCGGTCTATTCGCGCTCGCGCTATGGCTATGGCGATATGGGGGTCAACAAGGCCCGCGTCGAACTGTGGCTGAACTCTATCGCCTCTTTTCAAGAGTAACGGTCGTGCTGATTCCCGAGGAAAAGCTTGAGCAAATCCGGCAACGGTTCCAGTTTCTTGAGGCGCAGATGAATGCCGGTGCCGAGGCTTCGGAACTGGCAGGTATCGCGCGCGAATATGCCGAGTTGCGCCCGGTGGTAGAGCAGATCGACAATTTCCAGCAGATGCTGCGCGACCAGGCCGAGGCGCAAGAGATGCTCGACGATCCCGAAATGCACGATCTGGCCGCCGAAGAACTGGCCGAAATCCGCGAAAAGCTGCCCGACGTGCAGCATCAGGTGATGCTGTCGCTGCTGCCCAAAGACGAGGCCGACGCCCGGCCTGCCATTCTGGAAATCCGCGCCGGTACCGGTGGCGACGAGGCGGCGTTGTTCGCGGCGGACCTGTTGCGCATGTATCAGCGGCTGGCCGAAAACCGCGGCTGGAAGATGACCATCATAGAGGAAAGCCCGACCGAGCTGGGCGGCTATAAAGAAGTTATCGCCAATATTCAGGGCCGCAACGTCTATGCGGCGATGAAATTCGAAAGCGGCGTGCATCGGGTGCAACGGGTGCCGGCCACCGAAAGCGGCGGGCGGGTGCATACCTCGGCGGCGACCGTGGCGGTGCTGCCCGAGGCCGAGGAGGTCGATATCGACATCCCCGCCACCGATATCCGCATTGATACCATGCGTTCCAGCGGCGCGGGCGGGCAGCATGTGAACACCACCGATTCCGCCGTGCGCATCACCCATCTGCCCACCGGCATCGTGGTGACCAGCTCGGAAAAATCCCAGCATCGCAATCGCGACAAGGCCATGCAGGTGCTGCGTACCCGTCTTTATGATATGGAACGCCAGAAACTGGATTCGGCGCGCTCCGAGGCGCGCAAGGGGCAGGTCGGTTCGGGCGATCGTTCGGAACGCATCCGCACCTATAATTTCTCGCAGGGGCGGGTGACCGACCACCGGATCAATCTGACGCTTTATAAGCTGGATCAGGTATTGCAAGGCGACCTTGACGAGCTGATTGATGGGCTGACCGCGGCCGATCAGGCCGATAAAATGGCCGAGCTGACCCCGTGAGGGAAAGCCTGCGATCCGCCTTGCAACGGGCTGCTGCCATGCTGGGCGCGGCGGGTATCGAAGGGGCCGAACGCGACGCCCGCGCACTGCTGGCCCATGTGATGAAGATGGATCGGGCGCTGATCAACGCGCATCTGGATGACCCGATCGAACCGTCGCAATCGCACGGGCTGGATCAGGCGGTGGCGATGCGGGTCAACCACCGGCCGGTGTCGCATATCACCGGAATGCGCGCGTTCTGGAACCATGATTTTCTGGTCAATGCCGACGTGCTGGACCCGCGCCCCGATACCGAAACCCTTGTGGCGCTGGCGCTGGAGGGGCAGTTTGACACCGTTTTGGACCTTGGCACCGGTTCAGGTGTGCTGGCGATCAGTCTGGCTGACGAGCGCCCGAATGTGCGCGTAGTGGCCAGCGATATCAGCGAACGGGCGCTGGATGTGGCGCGGCGCAACGCAGGCAGGATCGGGGTGGCTGAGCGGATACGTTTTGTGCATTCGGACTGGTTTGACAATATCTCGGGGCGGTTTGACCTGATCGTCAGCAACCCGCCCTATATCGCCGCTGACGAAATGGCCGACCTGTCGCCCGACGTGGCCAAATGGGAACCCCGCCTTGCGCTGACGCCCGAAGGGGACGGGCTGGAGGCCTATCGCCGTATCGCCGCGCGGTTGGCCGGGTTTCTGAATCCGGGCGGGCGGGCGATGGTCGAAATCGGCTATCGACAGGCCGACAGCGTTAAAACCATCTTTACCAATGCCGGATACGCTGACATTTCGGTGATCCGCGACATGAATAACCGCGACAGGGTTGTTGCAATCGGATAATTTGCGCCGCTCTGTTAAAATATTTTCATCAAAGGGCTTGTTTTATGGGGAAAAACTTGGTTAAATCCGGTATCTGCAGGATTGATCCTTTGGCTCTCCCATACGACGCAGATTTGTTAATCAGAAATCGGACAAAGACAACCAACCAGATTTGTGCCGCGCACAACGTGATTCCGATAAGGGTAAACCAAAATTATGAGATCTTCTAATAAGTCGCGCTCGCGAAACAAGAATAATAATCGCCGGAATTCGTCGGGAAATCAGGCCAACCGGGTTTATGATTCATCGGGCCCCGATGGGCGGGTGCGGGGCACCCCCCAGCAAATTGTCGAGAAATACAACACCCTTGCGCGTGACGCGCATCTGATGGGCGACCGGGTTTCTGCCGAAAGCTTTACCCAGTTTGCCGAACACTATTTGCGCCTGCTGAACGAGGCACAGCGCGAAGCGGCGGAACGTCAGGCCGAACACCAAAAACGCCAGCAACAGCAACAACAACAGCAGCAGCAGCAACAAAACGCCAAGAAAGAGCAAAAGCAGCC
>JALXER010000348.1 GCA_027069385.1 Paracoccaceae bacterium | reverse complement strand
GGCATACGGCGGTTGTAGTCGATGACGGGCTGGCCACCGGTGCCACGATGAAGGCCGCGATCATCGCCCTGCGCCGGCTTGGCGCCGATCGAATTGTGGCCGCCATTCCGATTGCCCCGGCCAGCGAAGTGCGGGCCCTGTCCGAGATTTCTGACGAAGTGGTGTGCCTGATCGCAGCGCAGCATTTTCGCGGAGTCGGCGGCGCCTTTCGCGACTTCCATCAGCTCAGCGACGAAGAAACTGTCGGCTATCTGCGCCGGGCATGGTCGGTGGTTGGTGATGACGCGCGCGGGCCAACGCTACAGCGCGAGGTGACAATTGCACCGGTCGGACTGATCGGAGACCTTGTGCTGCCGCCCGAGCCGCGCGGCATCGTGCTGTTTGCCCATGGCAGCGGCTCTAGCCGGCTTAGCCCGCGCAACGGAGCCGTGGCCAGTCAGCTCAACGAGCTGGGCTTTGCCACGCTGCTGCTGGACCTTTTAACCCCGGACGAGGCCGCCGATCGGCGCAACGTGTTTGACATTCCGCTTTTGGCCGAACGTCTGCTGGAGGCCGAATTGTGGATTACCGGCGAGCCGGGGCTAGGTGAATTGCCGCTGGGCCTGTTTGGTGCCAGCACCGGTGCCGGTGCCGCGCTTTTGGCGGCTGCCGAACTGGGGCCGCGGGTCTCGGCGGTGGTATCACGCGGCGGTCGGCCGGACCTTGCAGGGCCGCGTCTGGCCGATGTGAAGTCGCCGACACTGCTGATCGTCGGTGGCAATGATCCGCAAGTCATGGAGCTTAATCGCGCCGCGCTGGCGCAGCTTAATTGTGAAAAACTGCTACGCGAAGTGCCGGGCGCAGGACATCTGTTCGATGCACCCGGAGAACTTGAGGCAGTGACCGAGATGGCAGGCGAATGGTTCCAGCATTATCTGGCCACCCCTGCCGAGGCACCGTTGGTCATGCCCAGCGAAGAAGCGCCGCCACCCGCCACCCCGGTGGAGGTTGTGCGCGCGGGGGCCGAGCCGCTGCCGGATCCCGATGACCCTGCCTTCGGCGCCGCCTTTGACCGCTACGGCACGGCGCGCGTGGTGCTGCTGGGCGAGGCCTCGCATGGTACATCCGAGTTCTACCGGGCCCGTGCCGCCATCACCCGACGGCTGATTGAAAAGCATGGGTTCAACATCGTCGCGGTCGAGGCAGACTGGCCTGATGCAGCAACCATTGACCGGCATGTACGCGGCATTGCTACCCGCAAACGCAACGTGGCGCCGTTCACCCGCTTTCCCACATGGATGTGGCGCAATAAGGATGTAGACGATTTCGTTGGCTGGCTGCGCAGTTATAATGCTGGGCTGCCTGTGGCAGAGCGGGTGCGGTTTCAGGGGCTTGACCTCTACAGCATGTCAAGTTCGATTGCCGAGGTGCTGACCTATCTCGACCGGGTTGATCCCGAGGCGGCGGCGGTGGCGCGCAAGCGCTATGGCTGTCTTGAGCCGTGGTCGCAAGAGCCTGCCGCTTATGGTCGCGCGGCGCTGACCCGTGGCTATGCCATGTGCGAAGATCCGGTTGCCAAGGTGCTGGTGGACCTTCTGCGAAAACAGCTTGAATATGCCAGCGCCGATGGCGACACATTTTTCGACAGCGCGCAAAACGCCCGTCTGGTGAAGGATGCGGAACGCTATTACCGGGTGATGTATTATGGATCGGACGAAAGCTGGAACTTGCGCGACACACATATGTTCCAGACGCTCAAGCAGGTGATGGAGCATGTGGGGCCGAGCGCCAAGGCGGTGGTGTGGGCACATAACTCGCATATTGGTGACGCGCGGGTGACCGATATGGGCGTCAATCGTGATCAACTGAATATTGGCCAGCTAAGCCGCGAGGAATGGGGCAGTGACGCCGCTCTGATCGGCTTTGGCACCCATACCGGAACAGTGGCGGCGGCCACTGATTGGGACGGGCCGATGGAGGTCAAGGCAGTGCGTCCGTCGCGCCCCGACAGTCACGAAAACCTGTGCCACGAGGTAGGCGCAGAGCGCTTCCTGCTGGACCTGCGTCCCGGTGCCAAACCGGACCTGCGCAGGGTCATGGCCGAGGCCCGACTGGAGCGTTATATCGGCGTGATCTACCGGCCGGAAACCGAGCGCTGGAGCCATTATAGCCACTCGCTTCTGGGCGCTGAATATGACGGCTATGTCTGGTTCGACCGCACCAGTGCCGTGGTGCCGCTGCCCGGACAGGTAGGCCGTGGCGAGGATGAAACCTATCCGTTCGGGTTGTAGCCAGCTGAAATTGCCTGGGGACAGATAACGCTGGCCCCCGGCACGCGATTGCCTGCCTGTTTGCTCTGCTGAGGCGCTCCATTGAGTCTCTTTGTTGCGGCGCCTTTCTGTGGTTATCGGGTCAGGTTTCTTCTTGGTTGCAAGAGCCTGTCCCAGCCAAGAGCGCACGCATCATGAAGCTTGAGGCCTGTTTGGGCACGTGTGACATCGGATTTTCCCGATGTAGCAACAATCACTCTTTCCCAAGATGCCGACATTTCTGTTGCAAGTGTTTTGATCTATCGGTTTTAGAAAGCAGAAACAGCCCACCTCCAGCGAGCAGTTTATATGGTTTTTCGCGACTTTTTTACCTTGCCGATTTTGAATTCGAACTATTGCATTTGAGGGTATTTGTGGGGATGTTACCCCCAAAATAGCTGAGAAATAGGGGTATCGTATGTTCAGCTATGAAAACATGAGTATAGAAAAACCCCATAATAATCAATGGTTTTGAGCGGATACGAGAAGATTAGTTGGTGCCCAGGAGAGGACTTGAACCTCCACGCCCGTAAGGACACTAGCACCTGAAGCTAGCGCGTCTACCATTCCGCCACCTGGGCAGGTGTCGTAGGGGCGAATTATAGAGACTCGGGGGGGGTGTCAACGGGAGAAAAGGTATTTTTTCACCTTATCATCTTTGCTTGTCCCCGGGCCCGTTAAAAGCTATTGAGAAAACAACATTTGATCGGAGGTTTCCCATGTCCAAACTTGTCACCATTTACGGCGGGTCCGGTTTTGTCGGGCGTTACATTGCGCGGCGGATGGCCAAAGCGGGCTGGCGTGTGCGTGTTGCGGTGCGTCGCCCCAACGAGGCACTGTTCGTGCAGACCTACGGTGTGGTCGGGCAGGTCGAGCCGGAATTGTGCAACATTCGCGATGACGCCTCGGTGCGGCATGCGATGCGTGGTGCGGACGCGGTGGTGAACTGCGTAGGGATCCTGAATAATCTGGGCAAGAACAAGTTTGATGCCGTCCATCACAAAGGGGCCGAGCGGATTGCCCGGCTGGCGTCGCTGGCGGGCATCAAGCGGATGGTGCATCTTTCGTCGATATCTGCCGATGTAGACAGTGATAGCAACTATGCCCGCAGCAAGGGGTTAGGCGAGCAGAG
>JALXER010000347.1 GCA_027069385.1 Paracoccaceae bacterium | reverse complement strand
GGAAAAGTGGTGGGTGATGAGAGACTCGAACTCCCGACATCTTCGGTGTAAACGAAGCGCTCTACCAACTGAGCTAATCACCCGCCGTGAGGGGGGTATTAATCCCAAGCCGCGCCCGGTGCAAGCCCCGTTTTACCTGTTCAACACATTTTTTCAAGATTTCAGCCGCGACTTGCGCAGCTTGCCGGCGCGCTCCAGCAGCGGATAGGCGACGGCGGTAATATGCGAGTGGATCCGGCGCTGGTCGCGCAGGATATCCATGTGCAGCGACGAGGTAGCAACCGATTGCACCTGCCCCTCTCTCAGGCGTTCCAGATGGCTTGCAACAAACTCGGCCTGCAACTTGTTGACCTTGGCCTTGTCCTTGATCAACCGGCGCGCCATTTTTTCGTCGCCCGACATGAAAATACCGATGGCCAGCGTCAGGTTAGAGACCAGGCGCGCGTTCAGTTCCAGCAACTCTTCCTGTCCCTGTTTCGAAAACGAGATATCGCGCTTGGTACGCCGGACCAGCGCCCCGAGCAGGTTTTCGATGATATCGCCCATGTGCTCCAGATTGGTTGCGAACATCAGGATCTCGACCACGCGGTCGCTTTCTTCGGGGTCGATTTCCAACCGCGAGATCCGGGTCACATAATCCTTGATTTCCGAATAAAGCGTATCGATCCGGTCATCCATCTCGATCAGTTCTTCGACGCCGCTAAGATCGTCGTGTTCCAGACAGGTCGAAACGCCGCGTAACATCTTGTCGACGCTCTCGGCCATCCGCACCACCTCGCGCGATGCACAGGCCAGCCCCAGCACCGGCGTGCTGATCGAGTTTTCATCCAGATACCGCGGTTGCTCCTCGTCCACCTGCCCGTTTGAATCGCCAATCACCCGTTCCCACAGGCGGGCAAAGATAGAGACCAGCGGTACAAACAAAACCGCCAGCCCCACATTGAACGCGGTATGGAAGTTGACCACCATGCGGGCGGGGTCGGCCCCCAGATGGTCGATATAATCGGCGTAAACCGTCAGAAGCGGCAGGACAATCAGAATGCCGATTACCTTGAACGTCGCATTGCCAAGGGTCACGCGGCGCGCCAGCGCGCCTTCGGTCAGGGTGGCCATGATCGGCGGAATGGTGCCGCCCAGATTGGCCCCAAGCACCATCACCAGCGCCAGATCAACGCTGACCACACCGGCGGTGGTAAAGCTCATCACCAGCAACACAATCGCCAGACTGGAATGCGCAAGCCATGTCAGCAGCGCCATCAGCAAAATGGCAATTAACGGTTCGTTCGACAGGGCGGCAAACACCTCGGTCAGAATTGCGGATTCGCGCAGCGGGTCAGAGGTGCGCACGATAAGCGACAGCGCCAGCAACATCAGCCCCAGCCCGATGGTCGAGCGGCCAATCTGGCGGGTTTTGCCCGAGCGGTTCTTGCCCCGCATAATCAATCCGGCGGCAAACAGGATATAGGGCAGCAGGCTAAGGTCGAACGACAGCACCTGCGCCACCAGGGTCGTGCCCACATCCGCGCCCAGCATCACCGCCAGCGCCGCCACCAGCACGATCACCCCGCGACTGGCAAAAGAGGCAATAATCAGCGCGGTTGCGGTGCTGCTTTGCACGATCAGGGTAACGATGACGCCCGACAAAAACGCGCTGAACCGGTTCGAAACCGCACGCCCGACGATGTTGTGCAATTGCGAGCCAAAAGCCCGGGTCACCCCGGTACGCACCATGTAAAGGCCCCATAACAACAGACTAACCGAGCCGATCAACCTGACCAAAGATTCTGTAGCGCTCATCAAAAACCCTGAAACTATTCTTTGCATGGTTATCGGGGGTTTTGACGGGGGCGTCAATGACCAAATGTCACAAAACTGTCATATTGCACGAATACTATAGCGCCCCTGCTTTGAATGATTCGCCCGTTGTTGCAATGCGCGACCATTCTATATAGAAGCGGGAAAACAATCTAAGGGTTTTTACGGTGGTTATTCGGTTTCTGGCTTCTTTTCTTGCCATTCTTTCGCTTGCGGGCTGCAACTCGCGTTCGACCGACGAGATTTCGCTGGCCGAATTCGGCTATACGCCCGAAGCGGCAGCCTGCCTTAGCGAGGCGCTCTATTTCGAAGCGCGTGGCACCGATGATGCGGGCCTGCGCGCTGTTGCCGAGGTGATCCTGAACCGTGCGGCCAGCCCCGAATTTCCCGATACGGTTTGCGGTGTTATCGACCAGCGCTATAACGGATCGTGCCAGTTTTCCTATCGCTGCGACTCTATCCCCAATGACGTATTCAACGAACCGCAGGAAAAAGCCCGGATTGATGCGATTGCCCTGCAAATGCTGACCAATCGTGGCGAAGATATCACCAACGGCGCGCTGTTTTTCCATGCGGCGTCGATGGCTCCGGGGTGGTTTGGCACCCTGAACCGGCGCGGTCAATTTGGTGGTAACATTTTTTATCAATGATGATATAGACCGGATATGGCCAAGCTTTATTTCAACTATTCGACCATGAATGCCGGTAAAAGCACCGTGCTGCTGCAGGCATCCTATAACTACAACGAAGGCGGCATGGATACCTATCTGCTGACCGCCCAGATGGACGATCGCGCCGGCACCGGCAAGATTGCCAGCCGCATCGGCATCGATGCCGACGCGGATATGTTTGCTCCTGACAGCGACCTGTTTGACATGATCAGCGCGCGGCTGGATCGCGGCAAAATCCATTGTGTGTTTATCGATGAATCGCAATTCCTGACCAAGGAACAGGTGTGGCAACTGGCCTTGGTGGTCGATGATCTGAAGGTGCCGGTGATGTGCTTTGGCCTGCGGGTCGATTTTCGCGGCGAGCTGTTCCCCGGCTCGGCGGCGCTGCTGGCGCTGGCAGACGAAATGCGCGAGGTTCGCACGATTTGCGCCTGCGGGAAAAAGGCCACCATGGTTGTGCGGCAGGATGATAACGGCAAGGTGCTGACCGACGGGGAACAGGTGCAGATTGGCGGCAACGAGACCTATGTCTCGCTGTGCCGTCGTCATTGGCGGCAGGCCATCGGGCGCTAGAACAGCGCGTTTGGCGGGTCTTCGCCTTTGAAATATGCTTCCAGATTATCGACGGCCATCATGCCCATGGCCTCGCGCGCTTCGATGGTGGCGCTGCCGATATGGGGCAACAGGCAGACGTTATCCATTTTGATCAACGCCACGGGCACCTTGGGTTCGTCGCTATAGACATCCAGCCCCGCACCGGCGATCCGCTTGTTTTTCAGCGCAAGGATCAGCGCAACCTGATCGATGACATCGCCGCGCGCCGTGTTGACCAGATAGGCACCCGGTTTCATCGCGGCGATATGCTCGGCGGAAATCATGCAGCGGGTATCCGCCCCACCCGGAATATGCAGCGACACCACGTCCGACATGCGCATCAACTCGGTGATAG
This sequence comes from Paracoccaceae bacterium, assembly GCA_027069385.1. GTDB lineage: Bacteria > Pseudomonadota > Alphaproteobacteria > Rhodobacterales > Rhodobacteraceae > UBA3077. The sequence goes on along the minus strand of JALXER010000347.1, from coordinate 7,855 downwards.
AGCCAACCTGGCGCGCCGACGGAATTTTCAGGTCTTTGCGGGTCGAGCGGTTGTAATAGATGATCTCCATGCCAAAGCCGAAATGCGCCCGTGCCGCCACCGCCGCGCCAATCCGGCCATACCCGACAATTCCCAGCGTCTTGCCACGCAGCCCGACCCCAAGCCCCGCCGCCGGTTTGAAACCGGTCCATTGGCCGGCGCGCAAATGGTTTTCGTGCTCCCATGTGCGACGAGTGACGTTCAGGATCAGTGTCATAGCCAGATCGGCGGTCGCATCGGTCAGCACGCCCGGCGTATTGGTCACCACCAGCCCGTCATCCTCGGCCGCCTCAAGGTCAATATGATTAACCCCGACCCCGAAATTAGCAACGATCTGCACGCGCCGCTTGCCCATGGCTAGAATGGTGCGCTCGTCCAGCTGGTCTCCAAGCGTGGCCAGAACAGCGTCGGCGCTCAGCATGGCCTGCATCAGCTTTTTGGCCCCGAACGGTTCGTCATTGTGGTTAAGCGATACGGTGAACATATCCCTTAACCGCGCCTCGACCCGGGCGGGTAACGTGCGTGTAACAATGACTCGGGGCTTGGCCATGCTCAGTGCATCCTGCCGCCGACTGGAACATCCGCATCGGGTGCCAGCAGCACAATACCGCCATTTTCATCCGGCACCCCGAGCACCAGAAACTGCGACATGAATTTGCCAATCTGGCGCGGTGGAAAGTTGACAACGCCCATCACATAGCGCCCGACAAGGGTTTCGGGGCTGTAATTATCGGTGATCTGCGCCGAGGTTTTCAACTCGCCAATCTCGTCTCCGAAATCCACCCACAGCTTTATCGCGGGCTTGCGGGCTTCGGGATACGGTTCCGCGCGGGTTACTTTGCCGACACGAATATCGGTTGCTAAAAAGGTTTCAAAATCAAGTTCTGCCACACTATCCTCACTAAAAACACAAACTATGATGTGATTTAGCCGAAAAGTACTAATTTATTCAACCCAAAGATTTAATTGCGTAATTCGCGAGAGCGTCGCGCCGCCGCCCGAACCGTCTTGACCATCAGCGGTTCCAACCCGTTATCTGCATCCATCAACACCCCCAGCCCCGCCTGCGTCGTGCCCCCAGGGCTGGTCACGTTCTGGCGCAATTCGGCCGCATCAAGGCTTGATTTTCCGGCCATTTCACCGGCACCGGCCACCGTAGCGCGGGCCAGTTGCATCGAAAGGTTTGCCGGTAAACCTTCGGCGATGCCCGCAGCGGCCAAGGCCTCTATCATATAAAAAACATAACCCGGCCCCGAGCCGGACAAACCCGTCGCCGTATCGATCTGGTCTTCGGTTTCCAGCAAAGCCGCCTCACCAACCGCCTGCATCAGGGCCAGCGCCATGTCGGTATGTTCGGGCGTGGTGACCGCATTCGCCGCCAGTACCGACATGCCCCGCCCGATCGAGGCGGGTGTATTGGGCATGACCCGAATAACCGGCTGGCCCGCGCCGAAATGCGCCTCGAACCTGGCCATGGTCACACCCGCAGCGATAGAGATTACCAATTCGGCTTTAACCGTTACGTCATCAAGAACCTGATCAATGATTTGCGGCTTGACCGCTATCACTAGGATCGACAGCCGATCCGGTAGTTCAGCATTCAACCTTACCCCCGAACGCGCCAGTTTCTGCAACGCCTCCGAAGGGTTGGGATCTTGTATCCATATCTTTTCTTTGGGCAATCCGGCCGCAAGCCAGCCCTGCAACAAGGCCCAACCCATGTTGCCACACCCTTGCAGGGCAATCCCGTTTTCAGCAATATTGTTAAGCATTATCAGCCCTTTATGCACGCCCGACAGTGGCAGGAATGGCCATATTCATTGCGTTTACCGGGCGTTCCACATCCCAGCCGACCAATTGGAAAACCGGATAATACCGGTCGCAAATCGATACTGATTCCATTAGCATCTGCTCCAGCTGCACAACCGAAACAATGGCCCCGCCGCCGATCATCATCGTATAACGATAAACCAGTAATTGTTGCTCCTGCCAGTAAGAAAATCCGCCGGCAAAACCGTCAACATTGATCAGATTCAGCGTTTCATATAGCGATGGCAGCACCGTTTCGTTCGAACTCATATCGAAAGCACAAATCAGGTTCAGCATATCCTGCTGGCAGGACAGATCAATCCCGATCGAATACTGCTGCCAATCACCTTCGACAATCAGCGTGATCCGCTCTTCCTCGACCCGCTCGAACAGCCAGTTTTTGCGATCCGCGACCGTCTGCACAAGATCGATCGGGTGGTGCCCGCCCCAGATCCCGAATCTCTCCTGCATGCCCATATCCGGCCCCAATAGCTGTTGGTCTATTCGCGAGGCTCCGCTAATTCTTGTAGCGCGCCAAAGCCCCGACACAACATCTATTGTTGTCACATACACCCCATCTGTAAAGCGATTCGCGCTAACAAAATGACGGCATGGGCGAAATCAGGCCTTTTTACCCTTGGATTTGGGTTTTTCCAGCTCATCCAGCCGGGATTGCAGCGCTTCCACCTGTTCCAGCGCTTTTTGCGCCATGCGTTTGGCGACCTCCAGTTCCTCGCGCGAGACGAAATCGCGTTCGGCCATCCAGCGGTCCATCATCGACTTGACGGCGGTTTCCGCCTCGGTCCGCGCCCCTTGGGCAACGCCAAGCGCATTGTTCATCAGTTTGGACATATCATCAAAAATGCGGTTTTTGTTTTGCATTTCGGTTCCCTTTTTTTACCTACCCACCTATATGCGCATTTGTCCGCCAAATGCAAACGGATGCGCTTGACAATGCGCGCGGTGCGTTGAAACACTGCGCAAACCCAAGGAGACATCTTAATGTTTGTAATCCCCTTCCCGGACATCTCGCCCGAGCTGTTTTCGTTTGACCTTTTCGGCATTCCGATTGCTTTGCGGTGGTATGCGCTCGGTTATATCGCGGGGCTGGTGCTGGGGTGGTATTTTATGGTTCGAATGGTGCGAAATACCCGTATTTGGGCCACGCCATCCATGGCCCCGAAACAGGTCGAAGACCTGATGACCTGGATCATCCTCGGAGTCGTGCTCGGTGGCCGCTTGGGGTTCGTTTTGTTCTATAAACCCGGGTATTACTGGGCTAATCCTGTTGAAATAGTGAAAGTCTGGCAAGGTGGCATGGCCTTTCATGGCGGGTTTCTGGGCGTGGTTCTGGCAATTGTGTTCTTTGCGTGGCGCAACCGGCTGTCGGTTCTTAGCATTGCGGATACAGTCGCGGTGGTTTCCCCCATCGGGATCTTTCTGGTCCGTCTGGCAAACTTCATTAAACCGGAGCTATGGGGCCGCCCGACCGATGTAAGCTGGGCCGTTCTGTTTCCCGCTCCGGATGCGTTAACCTGCCCCGATACATGGGTCGGCGCCTGTACCCGCCACCCAAGCCAGCTTTACGAAGCCGGAATGGAAGGGTTGATACTGGGGGTCGTTCTGTTTTTCCTTGTCTATGCAAGGGGATGGCTACGGCATCCTGGGCGGTTAACCGGCTTGTTTTTGGCGGGTTACGGCCTTTCCCGCTTTATTATCGAGTATTTCCGCAACCCTGATGCGCAGTTTATTACCGAATTGAACCCGAACGGGTATGTTATCCACCTGTTCGACACCGGCCTGACCATGGGGCAACTGCTTTCGACACCGATGATTCTGGCCGGCATCCTGCTGATTGCGCTTGCATGGAACCGAAATGCCCGCGCTTGAACGGATAATAGGCTCGGAAATTCAAGCGGATGGCCCGATTTCCTTGTCCAGGTTTATGCAAACCTGCCTGACCCATTCGAAGCATGGGTATTACACAATTCAAGATTCCATCGGGAAAACCGGAGACTTTGTAACCGCGCCCGAAATCAGCCAGCTTTTTGGTGAAATGATCGGTATCTGGCTGCTTTCGATGTGGGAATTGCAAGGCCAAAGACCACAAGTCAACCTGATCGAGCTGGGGCCGGGCAAGGGCACCTTGATGGCCGATATTTTACGGGTTTCCCGGCAATTTCCAGCGTTTATGGACGCGTTACAGGTGCATCTGGTCGAAGTCAGCCCCCGACTGACAGCGCTCCAGAAAGATGTGATCACAAATGCTGAATGCCATTGGTATACTGAATTAAACGAGGTACCACATGGGTTTAGCTATATCATTGCCAACGAGTTTTTCGATGCTTTACCGATTGATCAGTATGTAAAAACCCAAACCGGATGGGCTGAACTTCGGGTTGATCACGGCGAAAATCGTTTCCATGTTCAACGGACCGCCCCCCGAACCAACCCGGATCTCGACCTTATTTATCCTGATACCCAAACCGGATCAATCATCGAACCAAGTGCCCAACGGGATGATCTGGCCTTTATGCTTGGCCAACGGCTTCGCGCACATGGCGGCGCGGCGTTAATCGTCGATTATGGCACATGGTCTGGCACCGGTGATACCTTTCAGGCATTACGCAACCACCAATCGGTTAGCCCGTTTGAAAACCTTGGAAAGGCGGACCTGACTTCTCATGTTGATTTCAAGAACATAGCCCGGCTTTCGGGTTGTGATCACAGGTTTACGACGCAAGGGGAGTTCCTTGAATATCTTGGGATTACCGAGCGGGCCGAGAAGCTCTGCCAAGCTGTCAAAGAGGCAACGGCCCAACGCGTTATTGACGGACATCGCCGCCTGACCCACCCCGATGAAATGGGGAGACTGTTCAAGGTTCTTGCGCTATATTCAAACACGTTGACCCACATTCCGGGCTTTGGGGGATAGTCATGAAACCGATCCAATCTACACTGTTAGCCCCTGCCCCGCACGGATTTTTTACCCGAAAAGACGGTGTGTCATCGGGAATTTATGACAGCCTGAACTGCGGATTCGGGTCGGATGACGAGACCGAAAACGTCGCGCAAAACCGGGAAAAGGTGGCAAAGATGCTGGGCCTGAAGGTCGAGCATCTTATTTCAACCCATCAATTCCATTCAACCGATGTGATCACAATTACCGAACCTACCGTCTATCGACCAAATGTGATGGCCGATGCGATGGTAACCAACCAGCCGAAAACCGGCCTTGGGGTGCTGACCGCCGATTGTGCGCCGGTGCTGTTTTATGACCCTGGCGCACAAGTTGTTGGGGCGGCGCATGCCGGTTGGCGCGGGGCGTTGGAGGGGGTTATCGAGGCAACGATAAGCGCGATGATTAATCTGGGCGCCAAACGTGATCACATATCTGCAACCATTGGCCCGTGTATCCGTCAGGATGCCTATGAAGTCGGGCCGGAATTTGTAGATACTTTCGTAGAGAACACCAGCGATTTCGCCCGTTTTTTCAAGCCCTACCCGTCGGGTAATGCGCATTTCGACCTTCCGTCATTTGTGCTATTTCGCCTTCAGGAACAAGGACTTGCCGCAGCAACCCGGACCGGAAACTGCACCTATACCGAACATGCGGATTTCTATTCCTATCGGCGTAACACCCATCGGGGTATTTCAGATTATGGTCGACAGATTTCTGTGATCACATTGCCGGACCGGCCCTAGCTTTCGATCAGCGAAAACGGAACCCCGGGCTTGTCCTTGGCAACCCGGATAACCAGCGAGGTGCGAACGCTGGCGACATTCGGTGCCGAGGTCAGCTCTTCGGTCAGAAATTTCTGAAAGGTGCTCAGATCAGGGGAAACGCATTTCAGGATAAAGTCGATTTCACCGTTCAGCATGTGGCATTCGCGCACCATTGGCCAGTTTTGTACCCGCTCTTCGAATTCGACAAGGTCGGATTCGGCCTGTGAATGCAGGCCCACCATGGCAAAAACCTGCACTTCGAACCCCAGATCGCGCGCGCTGACATCGGCATGATAACCGCGGATGTAACCCGATTCCTCTAACGTGCGGACACGACGCAAACAGGGTGGCGCGGAAATTCCGACGCGCTGGGACAGTTCAACATTGGTAATCCGCCCGTCACTTTGCAATTCTGCCAGTATTTTCCGATCAAGCCGATCAAGCTTAGAATTGGGCATTCGTCTCTCACCTTTTTCATTTTCATCCTTATTACTCATCACAAGGGCGCGGCGCAATATTATTTCACAAAATACCTGCAAACCTTCCCTTTAGAAAAGCATCACAAACACCTGTATTCCCCTTCTAATCCGGGCCAAAGCGCTTATATTACCGGCAAATCACCATTCAAAAGGTAAGAAAATGACTACTGAACGGCATACCAAACTATTAATCATCGGATCCGGCCCGGCGGGGTATACGGCTGGCATTTACGGCGCCCGTGCAATGCTGGAACCGATCCTGGTTCAGGGCGTCCAGCCCGGCGGCCAGTTGACCATCACCACCGAAGTTGAAAACTGGCCCTCGCGCAAAGAGGTGCAAGGCCCTGATTTGATGGTGGAAATGGAAGATCACGCCCGCGCGGCGGGGACCGAGATCATCAGCGATCACATCTCGGATCTTGACCTGTCCAAACGCCCGTTCACTGCCAAAGGCGAAAGCGGCACCACCTATACGGCCGATGCGGTTGTGCTGGCAACCGGCGCTCAGGCACGCTGGCTTGGCCTGCCCTCGGAGGAAAAATTCAAAGGGTTCGGTGTTTCCGCTTGCGCGACCTGCGACGGATTCTTTTACCGGGGGCAAGAAATTGTCGTGGTTGGCGGCGGCAACTCCGCTGTAGAAGAAGCGTTGTTTCTGACCAATTTTGCCTCCAAGGTCACGTTGATCCACCGCCGTGACGAACTCCGGTCCGAAAAAATCCTGCAAGACCGGTTGTTCAAAAATGAAAAAATCACTCCGCTTTGGTTTCACGAACTGGAAGAAGTGTTCGGCACTGACGAGCCGCTGGGTGTTGAAGGCGTGCGGGTTCGTCACGTCAAAACCGGCGAGATCACCGAAATTCCCTGCAAAGGGGTGTTTATCGCCATCGGCCACGCTCCGTCGAATGAACTGGTCAAGGATACGCTGGAAACCCATATGGGCGGTTATGTCGTGACCAAACCCGACAGCACCGAAACCTCTATTCCGGGGGTGTTTGCCGCGGGCGATCTGACCGATTACAAATATCGTCAGGCCATTACCTCGGCTGGCATGGGCTGTATGGCCGCGTTAGAGGCCGAACGGTTTCTGGCTGAGCAGGAATAGACAAATTCGGCGCGGCCACCCGCGCCGATACCCCTTATTAACCCGAAATCCGGTAACAATGGTTCTGGTATTCTGCCCCGTCACAGGGTAGAACCCTTTGCGCGAGCTTTATGTATTGAACACAAACCAGCAAGATTGACCACATGAACCAATTGACCCCCATTCCCGAACTCTATGTTTCCTATGACAGCGCCGAAAAGCTAAAGCACGAAGCGGCTGCGCTTCCCAGTCTGGACCTGACCCCGCGTCAGGTATGCGATCTGGAACTGCTGATGAACGGCGGGTTTAACCCGCTAAAAGGGTTCATGTCGAAAGCCGATTATGATTCGGTCGTCAGTGACATGCGCATGGCAGACGGTGCCTTGTGGCCCATGCCCATTACGCTTGATGTGTCAGAAAAATTTGCCGAAACCGTTGAAGTGGATCAGGATATCGCGCTGCGCGATGCCGAGGGTGTCATTCTGGCCATCCTGTCGATCACCGATAAATGGACCCCGAACAAAACGATCGAGGCCGAAAAGGTATTTGGTGCCGATGACGTTGCCCACCCGGCGGTTAACTATCTGCACAACCACGCGGGCAATGTATATCTGGGTGGCCCGATTACCGGCATTCAGGCGCCGGTTCACTATGATTTTCGCGGACGGCGCAACACGCCGAACGAACTGCGCGCCTATTTTCGCAAAATGGGCTGGCGTCG
>JALXER010000346.1 GCA_027069385.1 Paracoccaceae bacterium | reverse complement strand
CTGCGTTCGGTTTTGGAGCTACCCGACGGGCAGCACTCGGATCTGCGGACGTTGCGCCGTATAAGGGTTTTTGCCATTCTGGCAAAAGGGGTTTCACTTTGCACCATCGGGGGTACGCGCATTCATGCGCGAGGGGGCTGTGGCCCCCCTTTCCGCCGAACGAAGTGAGGCCATGGTGTCGCAACGCGTTTTGAAACTTGTTTCAAAACGCACCCCCCGCGTGCATCGGCCGATCAGATGGACAGGGCTTTGTGCGGGCTTAGAACATCGATACCCAGGGCTTTGCCGACCGCGTAATAGGTCAGGTTGCCGGCGTGGGTGTTCAGGCCGCGCAGCAGGTGTTCGTCGTCTTCGCAGGCTTGTTTCCAGCCTTTGTTTGCCAGCGCAATCATGAACGGCATCGTGGCATTGCCCAGTGCGATTGTCGAGGTGCGTGCCACGGCGCCGGGCATATTGGCCACGCAATAGTGCATGATACCGTCCACTTCGAAAATCGGGTCGGCGTGGGTTGTCGCGCGCGAGGTTTCGAAGCAGCCGCCCTGATCGATGGCCACATCCACGATTGCCGCACCGGGCTTCATGGTGGACAGTTGCGCGCGGCTGACCAGCTTGGGCGCAGCAGCCCCCGGGATCAGCACCGCCCCGATAACCATATCCGCCGCGGCGACCAGATCGGCGGTATTGCCTTTCGAGGCATACCGGGTCTTGAACAGGCCGCCAAACACATCATCCAGATAGCGCATCCGCCCCAGCGACATATCGAGCACCGTCACATCGGCCCCCATCCCCGCGGCGATCCGTGCGGCATGGGTGCCCACGACACCGCCGCCGATCACGACCACATTGGCCGGACCAACCCCGGGGACGCCGCCCATCAGCACACCGCGCCCGCCATTGGATTTCTGCAATGTCCAGCTGCCGACCTGCGGGGCCAGACGACCGGCGACCTCGGACATGGGGGCCAGCAAAGGCAACCCGCCCGCCGCGTCGGTCACGGTTTCATAGGCAATCGCGGTTACGCCGCTTTCCAGCAGGTCACGGGTCTGTTCGGGATCGGGTGCCAGATGCAGATAGGTAAACAGGATCTGCCCTTCGCGCAGTTGCTTGCGCTCTACTGCCTGTGGCTCTTTCACTTTGACCACCATATCGGCGCTGGCAAAAATCTCGGCGGCGGTGTCGACGATGCGCACCCCAAGCGCGCTGTATTCGTCATCGCTGAAACCGGCCCCGACGCCGGCCCCTTTCTGCACCATCACCTGATGGCCGTTGCTGATCGCCTCTTGCGCGGCGGCGGGGGTGACCCCGACACGAAACTCGTTATTCTTGATTTCAGTTGGACAGCCGATAAGCATTTGTATCTCCGTTAAGTTGGGCCTGAATGCGGGCAGCATGTCGCACCCCGTTTGAAATAGCTTGTCTAAAATCGGTTGTGCATAGCTGAAATTTCGGGATAATCGAGCGCAAACAGGTATAAACTTCGAAGGAAATTGCCATGTCGCGGATGGATGCGCTTGATTTGAAGATTCTGGAACAGCTGCAAAAGCAGGGCCGAATCTCTAATGCGGAACTGGCGGAACGGGTGGCGCTGTCGCCCTCGGCCTGTCACCGGCGGGTGCAGCGGCTGGAAAAGGACGGAGTCATCCGCAATTATGTGGCGTTGCTGAACCCGCGCGCGGTAGACCGGCGGGCGACGGTGTTTGTGGAAATCACCCTGAAAGGCCAGTCCGACGCGATTTTGCAGGCATTCGAAAGCCAGGTTGCGCTGATACCCGATGTGCTGGAATGCCACCTGATGGCCGGTACCGCCGATTATCTGCTCAAGGTCGTGGCGCGGGATACCGATGATTTTGCCCGCATCCACCGCCAATACATGTCACGTCTGCCCGGCGTGGTGCAGATGCAAAGCAGTTTCGCCCTGCGTACCGTATTCAAAACCACGGCATTGCCGTTGCTAGCTTAGGTGAAACGCGCGTTTGATAGTGTTCAGCCCGTCCAGCTGGTCCGGGTTCCAGTCCTCGCCCACCGATTTCTTGACCAGTGTCAGCAGGTCGGCCACCGGATCAGCACCGGCGAACTTGTTCAGGCGTCGCGCGATCCGGTCAACCCCGCTGGCCGGAGTCCCGCATTGGCTGACCAGCCAGTGGCCCAGCACGATCAGTTCTTCGGCCTCGGGTTTGGATACGTTCAGCACTGACTGGGTTTGCACCATCAACCTTTGCCGGTCTTCCTGCGTGGGCATGGTGCCCAGTTCCATAAACCCCGAAGCAATGGCGGCGATGGCCAGATTGCGGTCTTCGACATCATCGACCGGATGACGATTGGCGCGCCGTTTGAACCCGAAACGCCGCGCGGCCAGCATCAGGTCTTTGGGCACATTGGCGACTTCTTTGGCGATTACCGCGGCGTTTCGCGCCCGGATAATCCAGATATACACACCGGCGGCAAGCGCCAAAATCCCGAGAATGAACGGCATGATCGACTCCTTACCCGCCAAGGGTAGCGGCCATGCCGTGCCGTTTCAAGCACAGATTGCGCGCTATGCCGACAGGATTCGCCCGACCATCTCGGCCGAGTTCTTCGACAGGTTCGGCGTATCGCGCACCCGTTCCAGCGCCGCTTTCATTTGCGCCTGCCGCTCGGGGGCATAGCGTTTCCAGCTTCTGAACAGGCTTGAAATGCGCGCCGCGATTTGCGGATTGACCGGATCCAGCCGGATCAGCCAGTCGGCCAACAGCGCATAACCCGCGCCGCCCGGTTCATGGAACCCGGCCGGATTGCCAACACCGAATGCCCCGATGACAGCGCGGAACCGGTTGGGGTTTTTCAGGTCGAAATCCGGATGTTCGGTCAGACGGTTTACCACGGCGATCGCTTGCTCCGGCGGTGTTGCCGTCGCCTGAACCGAGAACCATTTATTCACCACCAGCGCCTCGTGCCGCCATTGGCTGTAAAAGGATTCCAGCGCCCCTTTTGCCTTGCCCGCCGCCACAAGACGGGTCAGGGCGGCAAACTGGTCGGTCATGTTATTGGCGGTTTCGAACTGCGCCTGCGCCAGCGTCGCGTCAGGGTCCAGCGTGGTCAGCAGCACCAGCGCGCGCGCCCGCAAGGCCCGCCTGCCCGCCGCATCCGCATCGGGGGAATACGGCCCTGTGACGTTCATTTCGGCGTAAAGCTGTTCCAGATCGGTGCGCATTTCCTGCGCCATCGCGGTATTCAGCGCCTTGACCGAGGCGTGAATGGCAATCGGATCAGGCGTGCCGCCTTGGGTGAAAATATGCTCGGCGATTTCATCCTCGCCGGGCAGGGTCAGGGTCAGCGCGCGAAAGGCGGGGGCCAGATCGGTATCGGTGGCCAGCTTGTGCATGGCGCTCAGGAAACCGGGGTCGGTCTTGCCGGTGCCCAGCAGGTCGAGCGCATAGGCCCGACCGGATTCCCACCG
>JALXER010000345.1 GCA_027069385.1 Paracoccaceae bacterium | reverse complement strand
CGATATCGACAAGGTGGAAAAATGGTTCCGCCGCAACTGCAACTCTGTGTTGGGGCGAGAATGCACCCCGCAGGAAAAGGGTGACTACATCACCTTTATGACCAGCCTTTAATCAACGGAGCATATCATGAAAACCCTAACCAGAACCCTGTTGGCCGCACTGGTTGCCGCCAATGTCACCGCGCTTACCCCGGCCAGCGCCGGATCGCCCTATGTGGTTTCCAACGATGCCATGCGCACCGAATGCTCGGATTGCCACATGCCCTACGCGCCCGGCTTTTTGCCCAAGCGGTCTTGGCGCGCCATCATGTCGGACCTGCCCAACCATTTTGGCGAAGACGCAAGTCTGGGGGATGCGGTCAGGCAGGAAATCACCGATTATCTGGTTTCCACCGCTTACGAGGATATTCGCGGGCTGGATTCGTCGGTGACCCCGCTGCGCATCACCGATCTGCCATGGTATCGCCGCGAACACGGTGCGCGCCTGAAGGCCTACGCCGAGGCCAGTTCGCTTATCGGCACCCTGTCCAACTGTACCGCTTGCCACACCAATGCCGAACGCGGCTATTTCGAGGATTGATCCCGGCGCTTGACATTTAGTACGGCAGGACTATATGAAATAGGCCAGTCGTACTAAATAGAGGTCGCCATGCATATTCTTGTAACCGGAGCCAACGGGTTTGTTGGCAGTCACTGCCTTGAGGCACTGGCGAAATTTCCCGATGTCACGGTAACCGCTGCGTGCCGTTCGCCCGAAAAACTACCGGCGTTCTGGACCGGACCGGTGGCTGCGGGCGATCTGCGTGACCCTGCCTATGTGGCGCAAATGCTCGACGGGGTAGATGTGGTGATCCATGCGGCGGCGTGGTCGTCGCTTTGGGGTAACCGGCAACGCTCGGAACAATTGTACCTGACCCCGAGTCTGGCCCTGATCAAAGCGGCCAAGGCGGCGGGGGTATCACGATTTGTCCAGATCAGTTCGACCAGCGTTGCCGCGCCCCATGGCTCTGCCAACCCGATGACGCCGGGGCGTATGCGCCGCTATTGGCCCCACGAGGCCAATCTGGTGCGGATCGAAAACGCGGTGCGCGCGGCGGCGGATGATCGCTTTGTTACCCTCAACCTGCGCTTGGGGATCTTTGCCGGCGCGCGTTACGGGCTTGGCCTGTTGCCCATCCTTGCCCCGCGCCTGAAAACCCACCTTGTGCCGTGGGTCAATGGCGGCAAAACCGGCCTGCCGATCATCGATGGCCGCGATATCGGGCAGGCAGCGGCCTTGGCGGCAACGGTTGACGGGCTGAGCGGCTATGATGCGTTCAACATTGTCGGCCCCACGGTCCCCACCGTGCGCGAGGTCTTTACCCATCTGCATGACGCCCACAACCTGCCGCTACCGCATTTTAGCGTGCCCTTTCCGGTGGCCTTTGCCTTTGCCGGTCTGATGGAACTGATCGACCCGATTACCCCGTGGGAACCCCTTGTGACCCGCTCTATCATCCACCTGTTGCAGGAAACCGGTGCCGATAACCAAAAGGCAAGCGCGGTTCTGGGCTATGCGCCGCGTTTTGACTGGCGTGAAGCGATTGATTTGCAAATGCGGGAAATGGCCACCGCACCGGGCGGCCCGATGTCGCTGGTCAAGCCGGTTTAACGCGGCTAGACTGTGGCAAAACCCGGAGGTTCCATGCCGAAATCCACCCGCGATACCATTGTGCAAACCGCCAAGGATATGTTCTATCATCGCGGGTACGGGGCCACGTCTTACGGGGATATCGCCAAAGAAACCGGTATCGCCAAGGGCAATATTCAGTATTACTTCAAAACCAAGGAATCGCTGCTTTTCGCCACGCTGGAACTTCGCGCACAGCGGATCGAATCCAGCCTGAGAATGTGGGAAACCGACCCCGACCCCAAGGCGCGGATCGGCAGGTTTATCGATATGCTCGACCGGATGGCCGATGACCTGTCGCGCTATGGCTGTCCGGTCGGCACCCTTAGTGACGAGCTGGGCAAAGCCGACCAACCCGCCCGCGCCCATGCCCGCGCGCTGTTCGACCTGTACCTGAACTGGCTTGAAAAACGCTTTGACGCCCTGTTGCCCGCCCCGCAATCCCGCGAGGCCGCCGAACACCTGCTGACCATGGCCCAGGGGGCCAGCCTGCTCGCCCACTCCTATCACGACCCGACCCTTGTCACCCGCCAGACCCGCGCCATGCGCGCATGGCTGGAGCGGATTTAGAATCAATTCCGCTCACAGGGTTGCACCCCGCGCCACAGGGACTATAACCACCCTAATTTGCACATGTGGCGAATCCATTTCGCGCGGAGTCCCTTATGCCAAAAAGAACCGACATTTCTTCGATCATGATCATCGGCGCCGGCCCCATTGTTATCGGGCAAGCTTGCGAGTTCGACTATTCGGGCACACAGGCCTGCAAGGCGCTGAAAGAGGAGGGATACCGGGTTATTCTGGTGAATTCCAACCCCGCGACCATCATGACCGACCCCGATATGGCCGACGCAACCTATATCGAGCCGATCACCCCCGATACCGTTGCCAAGATTATCGAGGCCGAGCGCCCCGACGCCGTATTGCCGACCATGGGCGGGCAAACCGGCCTGAACACGGCGTTGGCGGTGGATGATATGGGCGTGCTGGCGAAATATAACGTGGAGCTGATCGGCGCGGATCGTAAGGCAATTGAAATGGCCGAGGACCGCAAGCTGTTCCGCGAGGCCATGGACCGGCTGGGCATCGAAAACCCGCGCGCGACCATTGCCGAAACCATGCAGGAATGCATGGAGGCGCTGGATACCGTGGGCCTGCCCGCAATCATCCGCCCCGCCTTTACCATGGGCGGCACCGGTGGCGGCATTGCCTATAACAAGGCCGATTACGAGGCGATTTGCAAAAGCGGCCTCGATGCCTCGCCGGTGAACCAGATCCTGATCGATGAAAGCCTGCTGGGCTGGAAAGAATTCGAAATGGAGGTGGTGCGCGACAAGGCCGACAACGCCATTATCATTTGCAGCATCGAAAACATCGACCCGATGGGCGTGCATACCGGTGACAGCGTTACCGTTGCACCGGCGCTGACGCTGACCGACAAAGAATACCAGATGATGCGCACCCATTCGATCAACGTATTGCGGGAAATCGGGGTCGAAACCGGCGGGTCCAACGTGCAATGGGCAGTTAACCCGGCGGACGGGCGCATGGTGGTGATCGAAATGAACCCGCGGGTGTCGCGCTCTTCGGCGCTGGCCTCCAAGGCGACGGGGTTTCCGATTGCCAAGATCGCCGCGAAACTGGCGGTGGGCTATACGCTGGACGAGCTGGACAACGACATTACCAAGGTGACTCCGGCCAGCTTTGAGCCGACGATCGATTATGTCGTTACAAAAATCCCGCGCTTTGCCTTCGAGAAATTCCCCGGTGCCGAGGCCACGCTGACCACGGCGATGAAATCGGTTGGCGAGAGCATGGCGATTGGCCGCACCATTCACGAAAGTATGCAAAAGGCGCTGGCCAGTCTGGAAACCGGCCTGAACGGGTTTGACGAAATCGACATTGCTGATATGCCCGAGCAGGTGAAATTCGTTGACGGCGCGGCGCAGGGGTTGGCGCGGATTATCGTGGGTGCCGATGCCGATGCGCAAATGGCCATAGACAAGGCGATGACCAAAGCGCTGTCTATCCAGTCACCGGACCGGCTGCTGATTATTGCGCAGGCGATGCGCTACGGGTTTTCCGACAGCGAGATTCACGACCTTAACGCCTATGACCCGTGGTTCCTTGCCCGTATCCGCGAGATCGTAGCGCAGGAAATTGACATACAGATCAACGGCTTACCTGAGGATGCGCATAATCTGCGCGCCATCAAGATGATGGGTTTCAGCGATGCGCGCCTTGCCAGCCTGACCGGCCTGACCGAAGCGCAGGTGCGCGAGCGGCGCGTGGCGCAAAACGTGGTTGCCTGTTTCAAACGTATTGATACCTGCGCCGCCGAATTCGAGGCCCAGACCCCCTATATGTATTCCACCTACGAAGCCGATGCGATGGGCGTTGTCGAGTGCGAATCCCGCCCTACCGACCGTAAAAAGGTGGTCATTCTGGGTGGCGGTCCCAACCGGATCGGACAGGGGATCGAGTTTGACTATTGCTGTTGCCACGCCTGCTTTGCCCTGACCGACGCGGATTACGAAACCATTATGGTCAACTGCAACCCCGAGACGGTCAGCACCGATTACGACACCTCGGACCGGTTGTATTTCGAACCGCTTTCGCTTGAATCCGTGCTGGAAATTCTGCGGGTCGAGCAGGAAAACGGGCAGTTGCACGGGGTGATCGTGCAGTTTGGCGGCCAAACGCCGCTGAAACTGGCCAATGCGTTGCAAGAAGCCGGCATTCCGATTCTGGGCACCACGCCTGACGCGATCGATCTGGCCGAGGACCGCGAGCGCTTTCAAAAGCTGCTGAACGATCTGGGGCTGAAGCAACCTTATAACGGCATTGCCTCGTCAGCCGAACAGGCGTTCGAGATCGCGGCGGATGTGGGTTATCCGCTGGTGATCCGTCCGTCCTATGTGCTGGGCGGGCGCGGCATGGAGATCGTACGCGATGACGCCCATCTGACCCGATACATCAACGAGGCGGTGCGGGTCTCGGGCGACAATCCGGTGTTGCTCGACAGCTATCTGACCGGCGCGGTAGAGGTGGACGTAGACGCGATTTGCGACGGGTCCGATGTGCATGTGGCCGGTGTGATGGAACATATCGAGGAAGCGGGCGTGCATTCGGGGGACAGTGCCTGCTCGCTGCCGCCCTATTCGCTGGATGACGCGATCATCGAAGAGATGAAACGCCAGACCGCAGCCATGGCGTTGGGTCTGAACGTGGTCGGGTTGATGAACGTGCAATTCGCCATCAAGGACGGCACTATTTATGTGCTAGAGGTCAACCCGAGGGCCTCTCGCACCGTGCCGTTCGTGGCCAAGGCCACCGGATCACCGATTGCCAGCATTGCCGCGCGCGTGATGGCCGGTGAAAAGCTGAAAGATTTTGATCTGGTCGATCCGGCCACCGATCACATCGCGGTCAAAGAGGCCGTCATGCCCTTTGCCCGCTTTCCGGGCGTCGATACCTTGCTTGGCCCCGAAATGCGTTCTACCGGCGAGGTCATGGGCCTTGATACCAGCTTTTCGCGGGCTTTCCTGAAGGCGCAGATGGGCGCGGGCAATGAATTGCCTGACAGCGGCACGGTGTTTATCTCGATCAAAGAGGCCGACAAAGGCCCGCTGATGCTCGAAGCTGCGCGGATTGTTAAAAATCTGGGCTTCGATATTCTGGCAACCCGTGGCACCGCGGCATTTCTGGCTGATAACAGCATTCAGGCAGAGGTGGTCAACAAGGTTTACGAGGGCCGCCCGAACATCGTTGACCGGATGAAAGACGGTGATGTGGCGCTGGTGTTCAACACCACTGACGGCGCGCAGTCGATCGAGGACAGCCGCGATATTCGCTCTATTGCGCTCTATGACAAGATCCCGCATTACACCACCGCTGCCGGTGCCCGCGCGGCGGCGCGCGCGTTGCGGGTGATGAATACCCATGGGCTGACGGTCACACCGGTTCAGGAATTCCGTACCCTGCCTTAATTTAGACAAAGTACTGCGAAAGCATCACACTATCGGAAAATAACCGCTGAAAACGGTCAAATGTAAAAAGGAAAAGTTATGCGTTATTTACTTGCCTCTGCACTGGTTCTGGCCAGCGCCATTTCAGCCAGCGCCGAGAATCGCTGGATGTCCATTTCCAATCAAACCGGCGTAACCATGATGGAGTTTTACGCCTCTAATCAGGGTTCTAATTCTTGGGGTCGTGATTGGCTGGGTAGCCAGGTGCTGGAGTCAGGATATTATCAGGATATGAATTTTGATGACGGTTCGGGCTATTGCATGTGGGATTTCAAGGCGATTTTTGCCGATGGCGATTCGGTTGAAAGCCGTGGAGTCAACGTCTGCGTCGAATCGCAATGGGTATTTTATTAATTTCGTTCCGGTAATTGCCTAAGCGACAGCTTGGCCCTAGTCTGGGGCCAGGTTTGGCAAACGGGGCATTCAAATGACTGAAAAATGGTTGAATATGCGCGCCGCAGATTTGGGGCGCGCAATTGGCGCGGGCCGCATTGATCCGGTTGAATTAACCGAGGCCTATCTGGGTGCCATCAACGCGCACCCCTTTCACGACCAAATCTATGCAAGGCTGACCGAAAACCGCGCCCGCGCCGAGGCGAAGGCCGCTGCCAAGCGGGCCAGAACCGGTACACGGCGCGGGGTGCTGGACGGGGTGCCGATCAGCTGGAAAGACCTGTTTGACAGCGCCGGTGTCGTGACCGAGGCCGGTTCTGGTTTGCTGAAAGGTCGGGTGCCGGACCATGATGCGGTGGTGCTGGCCAATGCTACCCGCGCCGGTCTGGTCTGTCTGGGCAAGACCCACATGACCGAGCTGGCTTTTTCCGGCCTTGGCCTGAATCCGGTTACCCAAACGCCACCCAATATCAACGATCCGGCGCTGGCCCCCGGGGGGTCGTCATCGGGTGCGGCGACCTCGGTTGCCTTCGGGCTGGCGGCGGCGGCGATCGGGTCGGATACCGGCGGGTCGGTGCGCATTCCGGCGGCGTGGAACAATCTGGTCGGGCTGAAAACAACCAGCGGGCTGCTGTCGCTGGAGGGCGTTGTGCCGCTTTGCGCCAAGTTCGATACGGTGGGGCCGCTTTGCCGCTCGGTCGAGGATGCGGGGCTTTTGGTCGAGGCGCTGGGCGGTGCGACCGCACCCGATCCGGGCGGGGCCAGCCTGCGCGGCACAAGGTTGGCAGTGCTGGAGAGCGTGGCGCTCGACAATTGTCGGCCCGGGCCGATGGCGGCGTTTGAAACGGCGTTGCACCGGTTTGAAACCGCTGGCGCACAGATCAGCCGGTTCAGCTATGACGGGGTGCGGCGGGCAATGGATCTGGCCGCTTGTCTGTTCGTGGTCGAGGCATGGGCGCAATGGGGAGAGACCATTCAGGCCGAGCCCGACAAGATGTACGAACCGGTGCGCCAGCGGTTCGAAGCCGGAAGATCGTGGTCGGGCGCCGAATATGTGCGCGGCTGGAAGGAGCTGAAACGCATTCGCGCCACCTATGCCGAACTGACGGCAGGGTTTGACGCGGTGCTGATCCCCAGTTCGTCGATCCTGCCGCCCGATCGGGAACGCCTGTTAAGCGATAACGACTATTTTATCTCGGAAAACCTGCTGGCGCTGAACAATACCCGTATTGGCAATCTGATGGGCGGGTGCGCTCTGACCCTGCCGACCGATACGCCGGGTGCCGGAATCATGGTCATGGGCCAACCCATGCAGGAAAACCGGATTCTGCGGCTTGGTACGGCCATGGAAGTGGCGCTGCAATAGCGGGCGCGCGTCGGGTTACACCATAAACACATCGTATCGGGTGGATTTCCCGATGATTTGGTGCGAGGGCTTTCGAAGCCCGTCCATATCCGCCGCCCGTCGCGGCCATTTCAGCACCACCCGGTTCGTGGCCGCCGCCAATGCCGCGCGCATCAGCTCAAGCGCATCATGATCCGGCCCGACAATTTCCCTGATCTGGCGCATATCGCGCTTGACCAGCGCCGAATTGCCCCGCGCCGGATGCATCGGGTCCACCAGAACCACATCGGGGCGCAAGGTGGGCAATAACTCGCGAGCATCACCGAAAACCAGCGTCATTCGGCCAATGATTTCGGGCAAATCGGGCGCGGCGCGATGCAGGGCATCCTGCAATAGTTCGTGAACAGGGGCCGAGCGCTCTATCATCGTTACCCGCGCGCCCAGCGAGGCCAGCAAAAATGCATCACGCCCCAACCCGGCGGTTGCATCGACCACGAACGGATTGCGCCCTTGTTTCATGCCGACCGCCTTGGGCAAATCCTGCCCGCGCCCGCCACCAAACCGCATCCGGTGCGCCACGGCTCCGCTGGTAAAATCGATCTGTAACGGCGTATCCGAACCCATGCGCCTAGCTGATCACAATTTGTTGATAGGTCAAGCCCGACTCGGCAAGAATCATTTGGTATTTTCCGAAATATGCTGATTCCACACAAAAACGGCGCGATTCCACCCTTGAAAAGGTCAAAATAGCGCTAATTCGGCGTGATTTGTCGTCTATTACACAGGATTCGGCGCAATAGCCTTGATTTTGGTCAATAGTTGAGGCATGAGTTGGCTTGTGAGCTAAGTCTTTCACGGTTCCTTTCGCGGTTTCGCACGGAATTGATACATGACATAAGACCCAAGACCACCAGATCCGCCGCATCCTGCGGGTGGTTACAATATGAAGGAGAAGGCGGATGGCAACTGGCACCGTCAAATGGTTTAACGGAACAAAAGGTTACGGCTTTATCGCCCCCGATGAGGGTGGAAAAGACGTATTCGTGCATATCTCTGCGGTTGAACGCGCAGGGTTGCAGGGGCTTCAGGACAACCAGAAAGTCAGCTATGATCTGGAAGAGGGCCGCAATGGCCGCGAAGCAGCGACCAATCTGGTTCTGAACGACTAGTCAAAACCTATTTGTTATATTATTTGGGATGGCCGCGACGTATGTCGGCGGCCATTTCTGTTTGTAAGGCAGGGCTAGGGCCGCGAAATCGCCGCCCATGGCATTTGGTCGATATCGCCCAGCGCCGCCTGCCCCCACCAGATAATCAGCGTCGCATCGCCCGAACCGGCAACCATCCGGTCGATTTGCAAGGCCGAAGGCGCAACCGCCCAATCCGGCCCAAGCTCTTTGAACATATCCGCATAGGCGAAACCCTGTAACACCATCAAATGCCGTTTGTCGGGCAGGGCCTGTGCCAGCCAGCGTGCATAATCCGCGACAAGCGTATCTGCCGCAACCGGCCCGTCGGGCTGAAAAGGTGAGGCCAGACCGGTCAACCCCTCGGGATAGGGATAGATATCAAACCCGACGATATCGGCCGCCATACTGAACTGCCGGACCGATTCAAAATAGGCCTGTCGCAGCGGTTGTGCGATGGCATCGTGACGGTTATCCGGCAAAGGCGCATGCACCATCAGCACGTCAAGTGCAGGGTCAATCCGTTTGACCCGCGCATAAACCGCCCGTACCTGTTCAAGGGAAATACCGTTGCTTACCGGTTCGTCAAAGCTGGAAACCCCGCGCAACCCGGTGCCGGCGCAGGTAATCAGCGCGCGCAACGGGTCCCGCTCAAGGGGGGGTAAATGCGCCGGGTCAGGATAGAGCAACGGCGCAGGAACGATCAGGCCAATGCCGGTTTCACGCAGCGCCACAAAGGCAGGATCATCGGCAGAGCAGGGCGGCAGAAAGTCGGATTCAAACCCGAACCCCGCCGCTTGCGGGCTTTCAACATATTGAAATGTTGGAAAAAAAACGCTAAACCCCTTGTCTTTCAAGTGGGTAAAGATCGCGCGATAATCGCGGCCTTGCGCCAAGGCGCGCGGGACTCCGGCGGCGACAAATTCCTGTGCGGCCACCGGCGCTGCAAGCAGCAATAGCGCAGCCAGAACCGCCTTCATCGCATGGGCTGCATCAGGGCATCATCAAGGGTGCAATCCTGCACGACCTCGGGGCTGCAATCGCGCGGTTGCAAGTCGCGGGTCAGGCAGATGCGTGCCTCTTGGATAAGATGGGATTTGCAGGTGATGGTAATCTGGTCCGGCGACAGTTGCGGGTTGACCTCGAGAAAGGCGGCCTCGATAACGCTGGCAGGCACCGAGATGGCATCGGTCAGCTGGCGCAGAATCGGCGGGCGGTTGATGCTTTCATAGGCCTGACGCGCGGCGCTGAAATAGTCGTCAGCCGCCAGGCCCGAACAACGCCCGTGCTTTTTCCACTCGTACCACGCCAGCCCGCCCGAGCCCATGATATCGGCCATACCACCGGTTTGCCCACGCGAGGGATCGCGCGCCACGGTCGTGCAAAACGATGGCCAGCCCTGTTCGTTTTGTGGCCATAACCCGTGCAGCGACCAGCCGAATCCGGTATCGTCATCGCATTGGGCAGAGCCACGGTCATCGCCTTCAAGTGCGCACCATGTCGGGGTCCAGCTAAGGGACAGGACGTAATAGTCGAAATCACCGGCGGTCTCTCCGTCGGCCAAAACCGGCGTGGCAATCAGGGCGCAAATAAAGCTCTTTATCAATTGTTTCATATCCCCTATATACAGGGACAATTCCCCCGCGAAAACCTCTAAACCGCGCGCCTCGCGCAACCAGTTTTCGGTAACGGGGACCAATGGGATTGGCGCAGGAGATTTGAACATGGCCTTACCGATTATGGCAAAAGCAACCGCAGTGTGGTTGATCGATAACACAATGCTGGATTTCAAGCAGATTGCCGAGTTTTGCGGCCTGCACGAGCTGGAGGTAAACGGCATTGCCGATGGCGAGGTGGCTGTAGGCGTTAAGGGGTTTGACCCGATTGCCAATAAACAGTTGACCGCCGAGGAAATCAAACGGTGTGAAGAAAACCCCAAGGCCAAGCTGCAATTGATGCACAACCCGGCGGCCGATGGCGAAACCGTGCGCAAGGGGCCGCGCTATACGCCGCTGTCCAAACGTCAGGACCGCCCGGCGGCGATTGCATGGCTGGTCAAGTTCCACCCCGAATTGACCGACGGGCAGATCTCGAAACTGGTTGGCACCACCAAGCCGACGATCACGGCTATTCGCGAACGGACCCACTGGAATATCAGTAATATTCAGCCCATTGATCCGGTGGCGTTGGGGATGGCCAAACAGGGCGAACTGGATGCGGCAGTAGCCAAGGCGGCTGCCAAAAAAGCCAAAGAAGGCGGCGTAATGTCCGATGAAGAACGGATGAAACTGGTGAGTACCGAGCAAAGCCTGCAAATGGAAGAGAACCGCCCGATGCCGTCGAACATTTCGGGCCTTGAAAATTTTGCACTGGGCGAATCAGAGAAGCCCGGGGAAAAAGTACTGGATGCCGACAGCCTGTTTAACCTGCCCAATACCGATAAATCGAACGACTAACCTGAACCGGAGCCCTCCCGCAGTCCAGCCCATGATTGCTTACGCAATCAAGGGCTTCCCTTTGGGCCGGGCCGACCTGCGGTCGGCAGGGGGGCGTTCCGCCCCCTCGCGACATACGTCGCTCCCCCCTGAGAGTATTTGTAGAAGAATGAAGATGCAGGTGCGTGCAGGGCGGGCATAAGACGGACGTGAGGCGGGCGTAGGGCGGGCTTCAGCACGCCACACCCTTAGCC
>JALXER010000344.1 GCA_027069385.1 Paracoccaceae bacterium | reverse complement strand
AAAAATCGACCGCGTTCAGGGTCAGCAGACGGGCCTGATAGGCGGCGTACAATTCGATCCCGCGCCGGTCATAGGCGTGCGCCTCGCTTGCGGGCACCTTTTGCGGAGTCCATGCGCGGTTTTTCCAACTGTCGATCAGACCGGCCAGCATCCGCGCCGGCCAGCGCTTTTCGTCGATGTTTTCAGCGCGGATCAACTGTTTGATCAGCCGGATCTGGTCATCGGTATCCAGGATGGTAAAGCTGGTTTTCAACCCGGCCAATTCGGCGTGGCGACGCAGCAGCTTGACACAGATCGCGTGAAAGGTCCCCATCCACGGAAATGGTGCATTGAAATTAAAGGGTGTCACCTCCAGCCGTCTTTTCATAGACACTGCAGCCTTGTTCGTAAATGTCACTGCCAGAATTTCATTTGGTTGCGCTCGCCCACAAGTTACAAGATGAGCAACTCTCGCCATAAGAGCCTTTGTTTTGCCTGTTCCTGCACCAGCGAGCATCAAAAGCGGCCCTTCCAGTGTTTCCACTGCTTCTTTTTGAGCGGAATTTAGGCCGTCCAGGTATCGCTTCGGGTGCGCAACCATAGCCTGCTGTGACAGGGGTATTGCGGCCTCAAAAGCTGCCTCGTCATTTAATTCCCAATCGTTCATAGCGCGAATCTACCCCAGTTTAACCGATTGTTAAAGAGGATTGTTCCGCTAATGTTCCAGAAATGTTTCAATGTAGCGCCTTCTTTGCCGGTGGCGTTTGCATTTGCATGGCAAATGGGCCTAGCTTGGCGGATTATCAGCAGGAGCCAAATAATGCGAACCCTTTTCTTGATTGCCACCCTTCTTGCCGGATTGGCCGGCCCCGTTGCGGCGCAATACGACGCCTATCCCGAATATGCGCCCGAGAACCTCAAGGCGCTGGCAGCAATCGATGCCGAATCCTATGACCTTGCGGTGTCCATTCTAACGCCGCTGGCCGCACAGGGCGATGCGCGGGCGCTTTCCAATCTGGGGGTGCTGGTCCAGAACGGGTTGGGGGTTGCGCAGGATCTCGGGCGCGCCGCTGATCTGTTTGCCCAAGCGGCCGACGCGGGCTTTGCCCCGGGCCAGTTCAATCTGGCCGAGATGTATCGCAACGGCGCCGGTGTTGAGCAGGACCCCGAGGCCGCATTCCGGCTTTACCGCGCCTCTGCTGCACAAGGCTATCTGCAGGCGCAAATCGCGCTGGTCCGTGCCTATTCGACCGGTCAGGGCGTGGCGCGCGACGTGGCGCGGGCCTATATGTGGATGCGCGTCGCCGACCAATCGGGCGACCCCGACGTGCAGCGCGCGCTTGACCGGATGGAGGCAGAGATCGACACCAAATATATCGTCAAAGGCGAAGAATGGGTGCAGCCCTGCCTGGATTCCGGCCTGACGGACTGCGGCTAACCCCAAGCGGTTTGGAATTTACGCAGGTAAATTCAAAACCCAACCGACCGCAGGTCGGCGCGGCCCAAAGGGAAGCTTGTGATTGCGGAACGCAATCACGGGCTGGACTGCGGGAGTACCCCGCCTAAAGATACAGCGCCGGTGTAATGACGTTGGGAATATCGGCTTGGAAAAGGCGGGATTTGATGGTCTCGATCACCGGTTTGGTCGCTTTGGGCCAGCTTGTCGCCGCGCCGCGCACGCCGTGGTGCTGAAAGGCATTCAGGCGGATCGGCAGGTTCGGGTCCAGCCTGAGGATCAGCGCAATCAGCGCATCGACCTCGGCCTTTGTGTCCGTATGGCCCGGG
The DNA here is from genome assembly GCA_027069385.1 of Paracoccaceae bacterium. Taxonomy (GTDB): domain Bacteria; phylum Pseudomonadota; class Alphaproteobacteria; order Rhodobacterales; family Rhodobacteraceae; genus UBA3077. The sequence goes on along the minus strand of JALXER010000344.1, from coordinate 9,556 downwards.
ATCACCAGATAGCGCAACTCGTGCAGCTTGCCCGCCTCATGCAGCAGGCGCGCCGATTGCAACACCTTGCGATTATGCTGGCCGGTCAGAAAGCGGTGCTTGTCGGGGTCCAGCGCCTTGATGTCCAGCATCACCCCGTCGGTCACCGGCAACAGCCGCGCCCAGCCGTCTTTGCCCAGATGGCCGTTTGTGTCGATAAACCGGCTTAGATGCGCCAGATCGGGCGCGGATTTGAGCGCCTCGAACAGCTCTATCACGAATTTCAGTTGCACCGTTACCTCGCCGCCCGACACCGTCAGGCCGTTGATAAACGGCAGGTACTGGCGGGTGATTTCCACCACATCCGCGACGGTAAGCATCGATACCATCGGGCTAGAGGATATCGGGCAGGCCTTCAGGCAGTTGTCGCATTGGTCGCAGCGGGTTTCATCAAACACCACCTTGCCGTCCACCATTTGCAACGCATCGCTATAGCACGCCGGTATACAGGCCCCGCAATGGGTGCAGGGGTCGATGGTATAGGGGTTGTGGCATGTTTTGCAGGCGAAATTGCAACCTTGCATAAACAGCACCAGCCGGTTGCCCGGGCCGTCCACAACCGAGTAGGTCAGAACTTTATTGACCGTAGCTTGGCGCAAGCTCAACCCCTACCACGCGCGGTTTTCGATCCAGAATACCGGTGTTTTCGGCCGCCTCGGTTCCCAGAACGGTGGTATTGGTGCGCGAGCCTTCACAGGCCTGAAACCTGGCCACATCCGACAGGCGGATCATGTATCCGGTGACCCGCACCAGATCATTGCTGGCCACATTGGCGGTAAATTCACGGAATCCCGCCTGAAACGCGCCCTTGCACAGTTGCAACATCGCGCCCGGGTTGTTCTTGATGGTTTCATCCACGGTCAGAATTTCGCTGATACCCGAGGTATAATACGCATGATGCGGGGCGAGCGCCCGGATATGGCTGACCGGATCGGGTTCGGTGCCATAAGGAATGCGCATGCCCGGTGTCGTGCCCTTGTCAATGCTGATTCCGGCTTGCGAATGCAGCATAGCGCGCCCGCGCCAGACGTTTTTAAGCGCCCGCGCGTTCACGATTTCGGACATCTGTTGTGTCATGCGCAGCCCCATCGCGTTGGCATCCGCGTCAAAGCCGTATTTGCCCTGCGCGCCCCCCTTTTCCATCAGGATATTCACCGCCTCGGCCATGCCGTAGACTCCGAACATCACCGTGAACCGGTCGCGCTCTATCCAGCCTTCGTCGACCAGAAAGCTGTTGAAAAAGCTGGATTTGTTGAACAGATAGTCAATGCGCGCCTCGCACAGGCGAAAGCCCAGTTCCATATAGCGGGGCAGCACGCTGTCAAAAAATTCGGCTACGTTATTGGCGCACTCGGCCACCTTGCGCAGGTTGACCCGCGGCATGGTGGATGCGCCCCCCGCAATGGGCAGCGCGTTATAGCAACTGACAATGCCATAGCCGCGTTCATCAAAGGTTGCGGCATGCACGGGGTGATTGCCGATATGGGGTTTGGAGCATTCAACGATGTTGTTGGTGGCTTGCTCCAGTATCGATTCACTGCTGATTTCAGGGTCATACAGAAAGGTCAGATTCGGCGCGATCTGTTTCAACTCGGCATCGACGCGCAAAATGGTGCGAGCAACGCGGTTATCGGTGGGGCCGATATTGGCGTGCAGAAACGCATCGGGCAGTACCCGATCGATATAGCGCCAGAACAGTTTGATTTTACGGTACAGCGCATCGTCGCTTACCCCTTCGCAAAACGGCAATAGCAGGTCATCGAGCTGGCCGATATAGACCGGTATACCGGTGACCGAAGGCACATGGTGATAGGCGATCATCAGGGTGTTGATGGCCTCGTCCAGAGTGGTCGGGGCCGGCAGTTCCAAATAGTCGCTGCCACGTTGCATGACGATGCGATAGTCGGGCAGCACATAGCGGGGCTTGTAGGGCGCGTTGCCTTCATACATGTCGCAGATCACCCGATCTTCCAGCGCTTGCGCGGTTTCATCGTCAAGGGCAGGGTAGGGCAGGCTGTTCTCGGCCTCGATGGCCAGATAGCGGGCTTTCTGGCTAAAGGACAGGGTTTTATCCTCGACAATCCGGCGGAATTTTTCGGTTGTGGTGGGCATGGTCGACTCGATGTATTCAATTGCAGGTGGATGATACGCCCAAATCCGCCCGTTTGATAGGGCAAAGCCGATATATATAGGGTGGGTCGGCGGTGCGAACCTATTGCGGCAAGTCTGCCGCCCGATCCCCCATCAGAAAACGCGGCCCCGGGCCAAGGGTTCGAGCGCGGTCGGTGGGGTTGTATAGGGCGCAGTTTTCAAGGCTAAGACAGCCACAGCCAATACAGCCATCCAGATTGTCGCGCAGGGTTTGCAGGGCGGTGATCTTGTCATCCAGCGCGGCGCGAAACTGCTTGCTGATCCGTGCCCAGTCGGATTTGGACGGAGTACGCCCGTCGGGCAGGGCGCGCAGGGCGTCGGCTATTTGCGGCAGAGTAAAGCCGAATTGCTGCGCGATCATCACGAATGACAGCCGCCGGATATCCGAGCGCAAGAACCGCCGTTGCCCGCCTGCGTTGCGTTCGGGCGTGATCAGCCCTTTGGTCTCGTAATAGCGGATTGCCGACACCGCCAACCCGGTACGTTTGGCCAGATAGCCGATGGGCACAGTTTTGTTCATTTTTCGCTTGACCTCAAGTTAGCTTGAGCAATTAGCCTAGCAAAATCAGAAGCAAATCAAAAGGAATAAAACCATGGCAAGACTGGAACATGTGAATATCACTGTCAGCGACCCGCAGGCCTCGGCGGCGCTGATGCAGACGCTGTTTGGCTGGAAAATCCGCTGGGAAGGCGCGGCGATCAATGGCGGCTATACCGTGCATGTGGGCGATGAGGAGGACTATCTGGCCTTTTACACGCCTCAGGGTGATCCGGCCGATGCAGCGGTCAGCTATGATCTGAAGGGCGGGTTAAACCATGTGGCGTTGGTGGTTGACGATCTGGACAAGATCGAAACCGCCGTGATCAAAGCCGGGTTTACTCCGGTCAATCACGGCGATTACGAGCCTGGTCGGCGGTTCTATTTTCGGGATTCGGACAATGTCGAATACGAAATTGTCAGCTATCAGTGATGCGGATTGCCACCATTGGCCATAGCCCAGTGGTGCGGCTGGTGGTGCATTCCCGCGGCCATGATCCCGTAGAATCCCAGCCCTTTGAGCCGGTCTAGGTCGGAATCGGGTACGATCACGGTCATCGATGCGCCACCGGCAATTTCCTCGGTACTGTAGGCCCAGCCGTCAACACCGTTCATCATGCCCGCATGGGCGCTGGCCATGCGGCGGATGGCGTCGGTGACGTCGCCGGATCCGGTGACATCAAAGCGAAGGCCGCCATCGACTTCGGTAGTGACGGTGGTTGAATCAATGGTAACGATATCCATATCGCGCAGGTGGTTGCGCAAGGCATCGATATCGACCCTGGACCAGTCGGTATTCGGATCGGCATTCAACACGTTGACTACCTCGGCAATGGCGGCAAACGCCGATTGCCCCGGTTCGCTAAGCGGCGAGCCACCGACACCTTGCGGCGCGCCCGTATCCTGCATTCCCATGGTGCCCATGCCCATATGCATGCCGCGCATCTGTTGCATCTGGCGAATGATTTTGGCGGTGCCTTCAAGGATTTCGGCCATGCCTTCCATGCCCTCCATTTCCATGTTGGCCATGTCCATACCGGCCATGTCCATATTCCCCATATCCATGTCACCCATATCCATGCCCGCAATGGGCTGCATGCCGTTCATGCCGTCGGTGTGCTGCATCCCTTCGGTATGCTGCATTTGAGCCAGCGCCGGTGTCGCCATTACAGGCAGGACAAGCGCAGAGCAGAGCAGTATCTGTTTCAACATTTTGAATTCCCCTTTTTGGTTAGTTGCACTGCTTTCTTGCATCTATTGTGCTGGCGGTACATGATAGCAATCATGAACCAACCATTTTTTGACTTTCTGGAGGGCATGGCGCACCGCGCGCTCGATTTCGCTGCCAAAGAAATGGTGGTGGATATGGATGAGCCGGTGAACCGGCTTTATGTGGTCGAGCGGGGCGAAGTGCATCTGGTCCGCTTTCAGGAGGATGGCAGCATGGTGGTGCTGCAACGGGCTGGCCCTGGGGCGATTATGGCAGAGGCGTCGGTTTTTGCCCAAGGGTATCACTGCGCCGCCGTTGCGGTGCGGGAGTCTAGGGTGCGGGCCTATTCGATCAAAGCGGTGCGCGATGTGCTGTCGAACAACCCCGATGCGGCGCTGGCCTTTGCCCGGCATCTGGCTGCAGAAGTGCGCGAGGCGCGAAAGCGGGCCGAGATTCTGGCATTGAAAACCGTGTCGGAGCGACTGTCGGCATGGCTGGTCTGGAACAAGGGGCAACTGCCGCCCAAGGGGATGCGGCATCATCTGGCCGACGATATTGGGGTCAGCCGCGAAGCGCTGTATCGCGAGTTGGCGTTGCGCCGGAAGTAGGTTTTTCCACTCAGGATTCGGACATTTTCCGCAAAAACTTGCGGCGGGTAACCTTTTGTTAAACCAACCCTACTAAACCGGTTTAGTAGGGTCAATTAGCAACGGGAATTACCAAATGAAACCAACGGATAAGCAGAAATACCTCGCAGAATTTTTCGACGCATTGGGCCATGCCCGCCGTCAGATGATTTGTCAGATTCTACGGGACGAAGGCAAAACCGGTCTGCCCTTTCATGCCCTGATGAAGCGCACCGGGTTAAACGCCTCTACCCTTAGCTTTCACCTGTCAAAGATGGATCGCGGGCGGTTGCTCAAACGCAAAACCAAGGGGCGTGAAACCTGGATATCGCTGGACCTCAGCCCGTTTTTCCTAACCACCGAGCCGATCCGGCCACTGGTTGCGTAAACTTACGGTCTTGAGGTGGTTTTTCCTTTGCTTGCATATTAGGCTAACGCAAAACACAACAAAGGAAAGCACATGAGACTGGCAAGAAAAGCAGCGATTGTAACCGGGGGCGGTTCGGGTTTTGGCGAGGGGATCGTCGCCAGGTTTGCGCAAGAAGGCGCGATGGTGATTGTCGCCGATATTGACGGTGACGCGGCCGAACGGGTGGCCGAAAAACACGACGGCATGGCCATCCGGATGGACGTTTCCAAAATGGCCGACTGGGAAGCCCTGGCCGATATGGTGCGGGCGACCTTTGATGTGCCCGATATTCTGGTCAACAACGCCGGAATAACCCATCTTCCCCAACCGATGGAGGACGTAACGGAGGATGAATTCGACAAGATCATGGCGGTGAACGCCAAATCGGTATTTCTGTCCGCTAAAACCATCGTGCCGATGATGATCGAGGTTGGCAAGGGCGCTATTCTGAACGTGGCTTCGACCGCCGGGGTCAGTCCGCGCCCCAATCTGAACTGGTACAACGCTTCCAAGGGCTGGATGATTACTGCCACCAAGGCAATGGCGGTCGAACTGGCGCCCAAGGGTATTCGGGTGAACGCCATCAATCCGGTGGCTGGCGAAACACCGCTCTTGCAAAAATTCATGGGTCAGGACACGCCCGAGATCCGCGCCAAATTCCTTTCGACCATCCCGCTGGGTCGGTTTTCCACCCCCGAAGACATGGCCAATGCTGCGACCTTCCTGTGCTCGGACGAGGCCAGCATGATCACCGGCATCGCCATGGAAGTTGACGGAGGCCGCTGCATATGAAAATAGGCGCGCGCAATCTGATCACCGATGTGCAGGGGCTTTATGTTGGCAATGCCAGTGACGAGGCTCTGAAATCCGGTGCCACCGTTCTGGTCGGCGACAAACCCTTCACCGCCGCCGTGTCTGTCATGGGCGGTGCACCGGGCACACGCGAGACAGATATGCTGGCCCCCGACAAGCTGGTTTCGGAAATCGACGCGCTGGTGTTGTCGGGGGGCTCGGCTTTCGGGCTGGCCGCGGCTGACGGGGTCATGGATGGTCTGCGTGAAAAAGGGCGCGGGTTTCAGGTTGCCGATGCTACAATTCCACTGGTTTCCTCAGCCATTCTGTTCGATTTGCTTAATGGGGGCAATAAAAACTGGAGCAGGAACCCCTATGCCGGTCTTGGTCGTGCCGCACTGCAAAATGCGGATGCGGAATTTGCCCTTGGCAGCGTTGGGGCGGGGGTAGGGGCGCTGACCGGAACGCTCAAAGGCGGTCTTGGCTCGGCTTCGGTGGTACTCGACAGCGGCCACACGGTCGGGGCCTTGGTCGCGGTCAATGCCTTTGGCGCGGTGGCAGCGGAAACAGGGCATTTCTGGGCGGCCCCGTGGGAGGTTGCCGGCGAATATGGTGGGTTTGGTCCCGCGCCGATGGGTGATCCGTTGGCCAGACCGGTCAGCTTCAAGATGCAGGGGTTCAGCGAAAAAGGCAATACGACCATTGCAATTGTGGCCACAGATGCAGTGCTGGACAAGGCGCAGGCCACCCGTATGGCTACCGCGTCGCAGGATGGTATGGCGCGTGCGATCATTCCCAGCCACACGCCGGTTGACGGTGACCTGATTTTTGCTGCTGCCACAAATGCAGTACCCCTGAACGACGCGGTGCAGGATACCCTGATGATCGGCCATGCGGCTTCGTTGTGCCTTGCGCGTGCCATCGCGCGGGGTGTCTATGCAGCTTGTGCGACACCAGGTGATATTTTGCCATGTTGGACTGACCGGCATGGTTGAGATGTAAAGCCGTTAAGAGCCGGAATCCCATCCTGCCACAAAGCTTCCCCAAGACGGCGGTTGCCTTTGAAGCAAGCTTCAAAGGCAGTTGCGACACCATGGCCTCACTGCGTTCGGTTTTGGAGCCACACAACGGGCAGCACCTGAATATGCGGGCGTTGCGCCGTATAAGGGTTTTGCCATTCTGGCAAAAGGGGGTATCGCATAGTACCATCGGGGGGGGGTACGCGCATTTATGCGCGAGGGGGGCTGTGCCCCCCCTGCTTGCCGGGCGAAGCCCGGCCATGGTGTCGCAACGCGTTTTGAAACTTGTTTCAAAACGCACCCGTTCTTTAGCGGCAATCTTTTTCTATTTTCCATCGCCGGTGCAGCCAGTACCATTGCTCGGGGTTTTTGCGGACTCTGGCGCTTAGGCTGTCGTTGATGGCTTGCATCATGCGCAGCGGGTCGGAGTGGGGGATTTCGTCCTCTACCTCTATGTCGATATGACGGCCGTCTTCGCGAAAGGTGGCATAGACCGGCATCATGGCCGCGTTGTGGCGGATTGCCAGTTCCGCAATCGCGGGCGAAGTGATCGCCGGTTGCCCCATGAATGTCAGAACCGGCCCCTCGATCAGGCGCTGGTCGAGCAGCACCGACATCACCCCGCCGACGCGCAGGTGGCGGATAAGGGTGCGCATGCCTGCGACGCCGGTCGGCACGATCGGTTCACCCCCGTCAACCAGAGTTTTGACATAGTGCTTTTCGAAAATCGGGTTGGCGTTCACCCGGTACAAGGCTCCGGATTCGATCCCGTATTGCCGCAGTGCCGCGCGACCGGCCACCCATTGGCCAAAATGCCCCGACACCATAAACACCGCGCGCCCCGACGCCTGAACTTCCTTCAGCTTTACCAGCCCGTCCGGGTTCACATGCATTTCGTCAAGGCGTGCGGAAAACTCGGTGGCAAAGAAGGTCTCGATAAACCGCCGCCCGATGTTTTTACTGATCCTGCCCAGCAGATCACGGTGCGCCGATGCCGGCAGGTCCGGATAGATCAGCGCCAGATTGTCGGTGATCCGCCGCCGTAAGGGCGGAACCAGCCGGATCAACCCGCCAATCAGCGCCCCCCCGACCTTGACCCGCATCCGGAACGGCAACGGGCGCAGCGCCAGCGGCAAGGCCCAGATCATCAGGGCCTCTAACCGGTGTTTTAGGGTAATCTTGGCTGCCATGGGTGCCCTATGCTTTTGGTCTGGACCTGTCGAGCAAAAGGGTTACCCTATCCCGACCGGTTTAAAAAGAGGAGAAGTCGCGTGGTCCTGCAGGTTTGGAAGTCTTTTCGTGCCCTGCCGCTTTGGGTTCAGATCTGGGTGGCGGGTATTCTGGTGCCGGTCAACATGGCTTCGCTGGCCTTTGTTTCGCAACCCAAGGGCGGCTGGATAGCGCTGCTGGCGATTGGCGCGATGGTGCCCAACATGGCCATAATTCTGATTGAACGCGGGTTTTCGAAAATGATGGCGCTGCCGCACCTGATCCCGTGGGGGATTCTGGTGGTGTGGCTGATGGTTGCCACGCCGCAAGGCTCCGCCGCCTATGGCGGCTATCTTTGGGTGCTGCTGGGGGTCGATCTGGTGTCGCTTGGGTTTGATATCCCCGATGCGATAAAATGGTGGCGCGGAGATCGCGCCACCGCGTGACTATTTCTTGATCGGATTGATCATCATGACCATCTGGCGGCCTTCCATTTTGGGCATGGAATCGATCTTGCCCTCTTCCTTGACATCCTCGGCAACCCGTTCGAGCAACTGCCGGCCAAGGTTAAGGTGGGCCATTTCACGGCCGCGAAACCGCAAGGTTACCTTTACCTTGTCGCCGTTACCCAGAAATTTGAACACGTTACGCATCTTGACGTCATAATCGTTGGTATCGGTGTTGGGCCTGAATTTGACCTCTTTCACCTCGATGATTTTCTGACGTTTACGGGCCTCGTTCTCTTTTTTCTGCTGTTCGTATTTGAACTTGCCAAAATCCATGATTTTGCAGACGGGCGGTTTGGCATTGGGTGAGATTTCAACCAGATCAAGGCCGACATCGGCGGCCAGTTCCATGCCGCGTTCGGGGGTAACTACGCCGATATTTTCGCCTTCTGCGCCGATCAGGCGGATTTCTTCTGCCCGGATGCGCGAGTTGGCGCGGGGTCCGGTGTCGCGCTGTGGTGGCGCGTTGTGTGGTCTGCGAGCTATGACTGATGATCCTTATGTCGTTTTCCTTGATGCGCAACAATTACCTGCGCTTGGCCTTTAAGTGAAGGCTTCTATGCCTTTCGTCAACAGTTTTGGCACGATTCGCGGCAATTCCGCGCTATATTTGTCGCTATTGCAGAAATACCGAGGCATTCGCGGCGCGGCCAAGCGAATCAATCACCTGAATGGTGACAAAACCGCCGCCCTGCGCTGGCCAGACAAACTGGCGCTCATAGCCCGGTTCGCCTTGCCGTTGCCCGTTCAGAATCCAGTTGAACGGCGGGGTGCCGTTGCGAATCTTCAGCACCAGATCGGCCTGCGCGTCGGGGCTGGCAAGGCCAAGGTCCAGTTGCGCACCGTCGGGGGGAAAGATGATTTCGGGGCGGGTCAGGTCGACAAAGTCGATATCGGCGCGCGGCGAGAAACGGCGCAAGGGTGGCGGCAACTCGGCATTGGAAACCGTCAGCACCGAGGGGGGCGGTGCGGGCAGGGGCACTGGGCGGGATTCAAGCAGCGAAAATGCCTCGAACAACAGCGGGGCGGCCGTGGCCAGACCGGTAATACCGGGCAC
>JALXER010000343.1 GCA_027069385.1 Paracoccaceae bacterium | reverse complement strand
CATCCGTGCCTACCACCAAAAGCAACTGCCCGAAAACGCCCGCTGGACGGATGACAGCGGTGCCGAGCTTGGCTGGCGCTGGTCAGCGGTATCATCGGCGGGGCTGTATGTGCCCGGCGGGCTGGCATCGTACCCGTCCAGCGTGCTGATGAATGCCATTCCGGCGGCGGTGGCGGGCGTTGAAAATCTGGTGATCTGCGCGCCCACGCCCGATGGCAAGGTAAACCCGCTGGTGCTGCTGGCCGCACGCCTGTCGGGGGTGGAAACCGTGTATCGTATCGGCGGGGCGCAAGCGATTGCGGCCATGGCCTATGGCACCTCGACCATCGCGCCGGTTGACAAGATCACCGGCCCCGGCAACGCCTTTGTGGCGGTGGCCAAGCGGCAGGTATTCGGGCAGATCGGCATCGACATGATCGCCGGACCCAGCGAAATTCTGGTGATTGCCGACAAGGATAACAACCCCGACTGGCTGGCGCTCGACCTGCTTTCACAGGCCGAGCATGACCAAAGCGCCCAGTCCATTCTGATCACCGACGATGCCGCCTTCGGCCAGCAGGTGGTGCGCGCGGTTGAAAAGCGATTGCAAACGCTGGAGCGCCGCGAGATCGCCGGTAAAAGCTGGGCCGATTATGGCGCGGTGATTACCGTGCGCGACATGGAAGAGGCCGCGAGCTTGAGCAACCGCATTGCCCCCGAACATCTGGAAATCTGTGTGGCCGATGCCGAAGCGCTGGTCGGTAAATGCATCCACGCGGGCGCGATTTTTATCGGCGCGTATACCCCCGAAGCCATCGGCGATTATGTCGGCGGGCCCAACCACGTTCTGCCCACCGGTCGCACAGCGCGCTTTAGCTCTGGCCTGAATGTGCTTGATTTTATGAAGAAAACCACGATTTCTAAAATGACTCCGGCCAGCCTGCGTGCCATCGGACCAGCGGCGGCTACGCTGGCGGCATCGGAAAGTCTGGAAGCACACGGGCTGTCGGTTCTGGCCCGATTGGAGGCCCTGAATGACGAATGAACGCCTGATCGAAGTCACGCTGGATGAAACCGGCCTGCCCGCTCCGACGCCGGAAATCGAGCAGGAACGCCGCGTGGCGATCTATGACCTGCTGGAGGAAAACAGCTTTGCACCGGTGCCGCGTGGCGATGCGCCCGCGCCGGTCGGGCCGTTTCGCCTGAACCTTGCCATTGTTGAACGGCGGCTGGTGTTTACCATCAGCAGCGACGCGGGCGAAAAGCTGGCCGAATTCCACCTGTCCCTGTCGCCGTTCCGGCAGGTCATCAAGGACTATTTCCAGATTTGCGAAAGCTATTTCGATGCGGTCAAACACATGCCCCCCAGCCAGATCGAGGCGATCGATATGGGCCGGCGTGGCATCCATGACGAGGGCGCGCGCGTACTGGCGGAACGGCTGGAGGGCAAGGCGGTGCTGGACCCGAAAACCGCGCGGCGGCTGTTTACCCTGATCTGCGTTTTGCACTTCAAGGGTTAACGGATGGAGTCGCGCCCCACATCGGTCCTGTTTGCCTGCGACCATAATTCGGTGCGCTCGCCCATGGCCGAAGGGATTGCGAAACTGTATTACGGCAATACGATTTTCATCCAGTCGGTGGGGGTGTATCACGATCTGGAAGTGGACGGGTTTTCGATTGCGGTCTGTGCGGAATTGGGGGTGGATATCAGCGGCCACCGAGCGCGCTCGTTCGATGATATGGAGGACTGGGGCGACCAGATTGACGGCTATGACCTGATCGTCGCCCTGTCCCCCGCCAGCCAGCGCCGGGCGCTGGAATACACCCGCTATTACGCGCTGGAGGTCGAGTATTGGCCGGTATTCGACCCGACCGGCCTGGGCCAGACCCGCGAGGACAAGTTGAACGCCTATCGGCAGGCCCGCGACCAGATCGCCGCCAGGATCCGCGCCTGCTTTGGCCCGCCGCAGGAGGTACAGTAATGACAACAGAAGCTTTTGACTATTACATTCCAGTGCGTAAATCAGAGATCGTGTCGGCCATTCTGCGTCATAAGGCCCTAACTGATACCGACCGGCCTGAAATGGCCAGCCTCATTCGCTGGCTGGCCCTGCTGTTCCACATGGAATTTTTCGTTACCTCCGAGCATATCAAAGAACTGTATGTGGGCCTGAACCCTGATCAAAAGGGGGCCGATACGCTGAAAACCAGCCATGCCCAGCGACAGGAGTTTCTGGACGAACTCGACAAGGTGATGATTGCTGCCAATTTCCGCCCCCTGACCAATGAAGAGGTCGAGGATGCCGATAGCAAAGAGGGGCGGTTGCGCTCGGAGATCAAGGTGAAAGCGGGGGTGTTTTCCAAGGTGCAATTCTATGCACGCGGGCTGCGGGAGGTAGAAACCGAGGTCGATAAATGGTTTGGCTTGCGCAGCCGCAAGGTGATGATTCCGACCTTTGACCATGTGGTTTTTGCCATGATCCCGGGGCTGAATGCCAGCAAGAAGGACATAAAGCGGGCGGGGCTGCGGCAAGGGGCAGCCTATTTGCAACTGTTCCGCAACATTCCACTGGCCGACCTCAAGGCGCTCTACCCCAATGCGCGCGCACAGGTCAGCTGGTTCAGAAAGGGCATGATTGCAGCCTCGACGGTGATTGCCGGCGCGCCGCTGTTAATGAAGATCATCCCGGCGCTTTCGGTGCTGCTGCTGGTGATCGGGGCCTATCTGGGCATTTCCGGCAAGGTGGAGGACGACACCCTGAAGCGGGGTATCTCGGCCGCCGCGGTGCTGGCCGCCTTCATCGGCCTTGGCCTGCGGCAATGGACGAATTACGAGCGCCATTCACTTCGGCAGCATAAGCTGTTGGCTGACCACGCGCTGAGCAACAAGCTCAACACCAATGCAGGATGTTTTGATTATCTGATCGCAGCTTCGGAAGATGCCGAGGTGAAAGAGGCTTTTATCGCCTATGCGCTGCTTTATTTTCACGGAGAACCGATGGAAATGGAGGCTTTGGATGCGCATATTGAAGCGTGGTTCAAGGGGCGGTTTGATGTGATGATCGACTTTGAAATCGACGATGCCATTGCCAAGCTGGAACGCCTCAGCCTAGTGGTGCGCGAGGGGGAAACCTTCTGCGCGGTGCCGCTGGGAAAGGCGCTGGAAAGCTGCGCCGATAACTGGCGGCTGCTGTCCAGCAATATCGCCCGGGGCGGGATCGAGGAAGACATGCTGGCATTTTTTCAGGGGTAAGAATGGTGGTGCAAAAGCACCTGCCCTACGGTTTTTTTGGGGGATACATATACGAGTTATCATGTTGTTATTGCACGCCTATACAGGCTTCCAATTGACCCCACTAAACCACTACCGGCTTGCGCCGGTAGGATTTTGGATATGATTTTCCAGGTACTGAAGTACGATGTCTTGCGTAATCGCGCCGTTGGTGGTCGAAAAATACCCCCGGCCCCAAAACCGCTTGCCC
>JALXER010000342.1 GCA_027069385.1 Paracoccaceae bacterium | reverse complement strand
GTCCGATGGCACCGGCGATTTTGGCAAGGCGTTTCTGAACACCGATATCGGGCTGGATTTTCGCAACGGGTTTGAACTGTACGGCGACCTGAACCTGACCAATGATGACGGCTTTATGCGCCGCTTCGGGTTTGATCAGGCCGACCGGCTGGTCAGTGCCGCCGGTTTGCGCCGCTTCGAAGATAACGGCTATCTGGTGGCGCAGGCGCTCTATTTCCAAAGCCTGCGCGATGACGAAGTTGACGCCGAAATTCCCTTTGCCCTGCCCGAAATCACCTGGCGCAAAACCTGGACAGACACCCCGCTTGGCGGGCGGGTCGGGCTTGGGGTCAACACGCTGGGGCTGTTTCGCCAGATCGGGCGCGATACCTTTCGCATCACCGGTACCGCCGACTGGCAGCGCGACTGGCAAGCGCCGCTGGGCATTCGTGCCAGCGCATTCGCCAATGCGCAGGTCGATTTGTACCGCGTCTGGAACGACCCGGATTTCAGCAGCAACCTGTTGTTTCGCGCCACCCCCACCGTCGGGATGGAGTTCAGCCTGCCCATGGTGCGCAACAGCAAAAACGGCGTCCAGCATGTGCTGAATCCGGTGGCGCAGGTGCTGTATACGCCCAACCTTTCCTTTAACGACGTGCTGCCCAACGAGGACAGCCAGCAGATCGAGTTCGACGAAACCAACCTGTTTTCGGTCAACCGTTTTCCGGGCTATGACAAGATAGAAACCGGCGCGCGGGTCAACCTTGGCACCAGTTACCGGCGCTATGATCCCACCGGCTGGACGCTGGGCGTCAATGTCGGTCAGGTGTTCCGGCTGGCCCCCAATGACCAGTTTTCCGACGGGTCGGGCCTTGCGGGCAAGCGCTCGGACCTGTTGGCAGCGGTGTTTTTCGAGTTGCCGCCCAAGCTGCGCATGGTCAATCGCGTGCTACTGGGGGGCGGGTTTGAAATACGGCGCGCCGAATCAGAGATTTCGCTCAATTTCGACCGGTTTCAGGCCAGCGGCTCTTATGTCTATCTGGCCCCCGACGTGGCGGCTGATTCCCCCGATGCGCGGTCGGAATTCAACGTCGCGGGCAGCTATCGATTCCTGCCCAATTGGCAGGTAAATCTGGAATGGCGGCGGGATTTGATCGAAGACCATAACATTTTCGGGCTTTTGGGCCTGACTTATGGCAATGAATGCGTCGAAATCGAAGTTTCACTCTCGCGCCGCTTTACCAATTCGATTAACGTACCGGCGGAAACCAGCATTGACCTTTCAGTAAGGCTTGCAGGTTTTGGTGGAGGGTTGCACAATAGATGGGCGGCGCAAAGCTGTGTACAAATGCGCTAGGCGCAAATTTGGGGTAAAAGGCGAAACCAAATGGTTGTGATGATTAAGAGACTTATTTTCCTGTGTCTGGTTGTGGCCGGTTTGTCCGGGCCGGGTTTGGCGCAAAACCCCTATTCGGTTGCGGTTCGGGTGAATGAGAGCATCATTTCCTATTACGACATCGACCAGCGCGTCAAACTGATGCGCGCCCTCGGGGCCGCCCCGAGCAACCTGCGCCACGTTGCCACCGAAGCGCTGATCGATGACCGCCTGAAGGCCGAGCTGGCCAGCAGTTTTGGCATGGCGCTGGACCCGGGCGATCTGGAACGCGCCGTTGCGCGCTATGCCGAGCAGCGCAACATGACCGCGGCGCAGCTTTATGCCCGTCTGGCCCATAGCGGTGTGTCGGCGGCGTCGCTGGACGAATTTATTGCCACCTCTATCCTGTGGCGCAATATCCTCAACTCCAAGTTCCGCGCGCAGGCCCAACCCACCGAATCCGAGCTGAACGCGCAGTTGAACACCATTGCGGTTTCCAGTTCCTCGGCCATCCAGCTTGGCGAAATCATTCTGCAATACGCCGATCGCGGGCAGGATGAAACCACCCGCCTTGCCACCAGTATTGTCGAGCAACTGCGCAACGGCGCAAATTTCTCGGAACTGGCGCGGCAGTATTCGCGGTCGCGCTCGGTCGAAAACGGTGGCGTGATCGGCTGGTTGCCGCGCGCCCGCCTGCCCGACCTGCTCAAGGCGGCGCTGCGCAATCGCGGGCGTGGTGGCGTGTCCGACCCGATTTTCATTCCTTCGGGCATCATCATTGTCAAGATTCTGAACATCCGCACCGTTGCCCGCCAGATCGAGGTGCCCACCCATATTACCGTTTCCTATGCGCAATTGATCCTGCCGCTTGGCAGCAATTCCCAACGCGAGACCCTGCGTCAGGCCGACCGGCTGCGCCGCTCGCTGGACGGGTGTCGCGGCATCGATGCGCTGGCCGCCAATTACGCGCAAGGCAGCGGCATGGTTGACCTGACGCCGGTCAACAATCTGCCGGCCGATATCGGGCTGGCGCTCGCCCGTCTTGACCCGCGGGAATCGGTGGCCCTGACCGAGCCGGAACAGGTTCGGGTGCTGGTCCTGTGCGACCGGGTTTCCGAAATGTCTGCCGAATCCCGCGAGGTTTTGCGCAACCAGTTGCTGACCCGCAACATCGCGCGCCTGTCCGAAGGGTTGCTGCTGGAATTGCGCCGTACTTCGCTGATCACCCGTCGATGACCACAGGCGACGGGCTGCCACCGCTGCGCGAGGTGGTAGACCATTTCGGCCTGCGCGCCCAGAAATCGCTGGGGCAAAACTTTCTGTTTGATCTGAACCTGACCGGCCGCATCGCCCGCCGCGCCGGTGATCTTGGTGCCTGTGACGTGCTTGAAATCGGCCCCGGGCCGGGCGGGCTGACCCGCGCCCTGCTGGCCGAAGGGGCGCGCAAGGTGGTGGCGATCGAAACCGATCCGCGCTGCCTGCCCGCGCTTGAACAGATCAGCGCGGCCTATGATAACCGCCTTACCGTGTTGCAAGGTGACGCACTAAGCATCGATCCGGCCGCGCACCTGACCGGCCCTGTCCGCGTGGTTGCCAACCTGCCCTATAATATCGGCACCGAATTGCTGGTGCGCTGGTTAACCCCGCAACACTGGCCGCCCTTCTGGCAAAGCCTGACCCTGATGTTTCAAAAAGAGGTGGCGCAACGCATCGTGGCGCAGCCCGGCTCCAAAGCCTATGGCCGCCTGTCGGTACTGGCGCAATGGCGCGCCGATCCGGTGCTGGCTTTCGAGATTTCGCCCAAGGCGTTCTTTCCACCGCCCAAGGTCACCTCGGCGGTGGTGCATATCGAACGGCGGCCAGAACCGCGCTATCCGGCCGATGCCAAAATTCTGGGCAATGTGGTGTTTCGGGCCTTCAACCAGCGCCGGAAAATGCTGCGTTCCAGCCTGAAAGGGCTGCACCCCGACATTACCGGCCTGCTGGGCCAATGCGGGGTTGATCCGACATGGCGCGCCGAGCAGGTATCGTTACAGGCATTTTGCAAGATCGCCGAAGCGCTGGCCGGTTAATCGGCGCTGGGGGCCTCGGCCACGGGGGCGGGCTTGCTG
>JALXER010000341.1 GCA_027069385.1 Paracoccaceae bacterium | reverse complement strand
TAAGCACAAACATGAACGGAATCGCCATCAGGATATCGACAATCCGCATCATAATCTGGTCGGTTCGCCCACCAACATAACCGGCAATCGCGCCGTAAAGCGTACCGACAATTACCGCGATTCCAGCGCCGATCACCCCGACGGCCAACGATATCCGCGTACCCTGAAGTACACGCGAATACAGATCGCGGCCCAGGTCATCAACGCCGAAAAAATGGCCGTTTTCAATGCTTGGCGCTCCCATAGTGGCAGCGCTGCCCATGATGTTCCAGTCGATCTGCTCGTTGGTCCAGACCGCGAAAAACGGCCCGATGAACGAAATCAGCACGATCAGGGTCAGGGCCACAACCCCCGTCATGGCGGCCTTGTTGCGCATGAACCGTCGCAGCGCATCAACCCACAATGACCGGCCCTTGACCTCGGCCACCGCCATGTTATCGGCCATTTTCTGGATTTTGTCTTTGTTTGCAGCAATCATGTTCCCGCCCCCCCTAATACCGGATTTTCGGGTCAACCCACGCATAAAGCAGGTCGGCCAGAAGGCTGAACAAAATGGTCAGGGCACCAACCAGAATGGTGATCCCCATCATGACCGAATAGTCGCGGCTAAGCGCCGAGTTGACAAACGCCACCCCCATGCCGCCGGTCGAGAAATAGATGTCGATAATTACCGAGCCGGTAATCATGCCGACAAATGCCGGCCCGAGGTATGAAATCATCGGCAACAGCGCCGGTTTCAGGGCATGGCGGATAATCACCGTGCGCTCGGGCAGGCCCTTGGCCCGCGCGGTTCGGATATAGTTGGAGTTGAGCACCTCGAGCATCGATGACCGGGTGATCCGCGCAATCGAGGCCATATAGCTGGTCGAAAGTGCAATCACCGGCATGATCAGGTTTTGCCACGCACCGCCATTCCAGCCGCCACCGGGCAACCAGCCAAGGACAAGCGTAAACAGCCAGACCAGCAGCGGGGCCATCACAAAGTTGGGCAGCACCTGCGCGCCAATCGAAACACCAACGGCGAAATAGTCGATAATGGTATTTTGCCGGATCGCCGCGACAATTCCCAGAGTGGTGCCAAACAGCACTGCAACGACAAAGGACAAAAAACCGTAGGTAAAGGTAATCGGAAAGCCCTGCGCGATGATTTCGTTCACCGTCTGGCTTTTCTTGACAAAGGATGGTCCGAAATCGAATTCGGTAAATATGCCAACCAGATAATTCCAAAGCTGCAAATAAAGCGGGTCATTCAGCCCGTATTTGGCCTGAATATTGGCAAGCACCACGTCGGGCAGCTTGCGCTCGGATGTGAACGGGCCACCGGGGGCGGCATGCATCAGCAAAAAGGAAACGATAATCAGAATCAACAGCGTCGGAATCGCAACCATCAGCCGGTTCAGGATATACTTTATCATGGGTTCAACCTGATTGAGCCATTACGGCAAAGACGGAACACCGCACAAACCTGTGCGGTGTTCCCTTTTTTCAAGCAAAGAGCCTATTCGGCAGCGATATAGAGATCGCGCGAATACCAGTTCTGCTCTACGTTGTCGATCGGCCAGTTACGCAGATTTGCGTTCATCATATACACATTGGTATAGTGATAGATCGGAATGATCGGCATTTCGTCGGCCAGAATCTGCTCTACCTCGGTATAGTTTGCCGTGGCATCGGTCAGGGTTTTGGCGTCTTCCATAAGTTCGTCAACGCGGGCGTTGCTGAATTTGCCGTCATTATAGCCCGAATTGGTGGTGATCAGGTCGAGGAAGGTCGATGCCTCGTTATAGTCACCACACCAAGCGCCACGTGCCAGTTCGAAGTTCTGGTTGCCGCGGGTATCAAGGAAGGTCTTCCATTCCTCGTTCGCCAAGGTTGCCGTCACACCCAGGTTTTCTTTCCACATCTGCGACATGGCAATCGCGATTTTCTTGTGGCCTTCAGAGGTGTTGTACAGCATTTCAAAGCTAAGCGGATTATCCGCGCCGTACCCTGCTTCTTCCATCATGGCAACCGCGGCGGCGTTACGCTCGTCCTGGGTCATGCCGGCATAAGGCACGTCGGGAACTTCGAAACCGGCGGTTGCGCCCGGTGTAAAGGTGTAAGCCGGGAACTGGCCACCCTGAAGCACGCGGTCGGTGATGATATTCCGGTCAATCGAATAGGAAAGTGCCTGACGCACCCGCACATCCTTGAATGCCTCGGGGCCGGAATCGGACAGGTTGAAGGTATAGTAATACGAACACAGACGCGGGAAAGACACCGCCTGATCCGGATATTCCTCGTGCAGGCGCGGATACTGGCCCGACGGAATTTCGGTCCGGTCCAGCTCGCCAGCCAGATAGCGGGTCAAGGCGGTGTTGTCGTCATTGATTACCAGCGCCACAACTTTTTCAATGATGGTTTCGTCATTGTTCCAGTACATCGGGTTGCGTTCACGCGTCGAACGTTCCGAAGGGATGTGTTCGGTCAGCACATAAGCGCCGTTGGAAACAATGTGTTCCGGATCGGTCCAGCTGTCGCCAAACTCGTCAATCACCCATTTGGGGGACGGAAAGGTAGAGCTGTGCGTGGTCATCAACGGGAAATACGGCAAAGAGTTGGTCAGCCGGACCTCCAGCGTATGATCGTCGATTGCGGTTACACCAAGCGTGTCGGTGGGAGCATCGCCAGCAAGAATTTCGGAAACGCCCTCGATGGACATCAATTCGCCGAACCACGAATAGGGCGAGGCCGTTGCAGGGTCAACCAGACGGCGCCACGCATAGACAAAATCGCCCGCAGTTACCGGCGTACCGTCGGACCATTTGGCATCTTCGCGCAAGGTAAAGGTATAGACGTTCTTTTCGTCATTGGTGGTAAATCCGGTGGCAACGCCCGGGATCAGGTTACCGTCGGCATCCTGGTTCATCAGGCCCTCGAACAGGTCGCGCACGATATCGGAGCCCGATACATCTTCGACGATCTGCGGGTCAACCGAGCTGTGCTCGTCCAGCACGCGGTAGGTAAAGGTCTGGTCAGCGGCCAGCGTGTCGCCATCCTGAACGGTCGCGGCAATAACGCCACCCGACAACATGGTCGCGCCCAGCAGGCCCGCCGCCAGTGTTTTGGTAAATCGTTTCATGAATTTCCTCCTTGAGTATTTCGGTCTGTCCGAATTCTTCGGGGCCGCGTTTACGCATGTCCCCAAAATCGATGGACAAGCCTTACACAGTTCGGCCCGGAGTTCAACGGCGTTCATAGGTTAACGCGACGTTAAATCAAATGAAAAAAGGGAAAATGGGCAAACGGCCGGAAAGACAGGATAAAGCCAATCCCGCTGCCCTGCCCTCCAAGACAGCGGTCGCCTTTGAAGCAAGCTTCAAAGGCGGTTGCGACACCATGGCCTCACTGCGTTCGGTTTTGGAGCCACACGAAGGGCAGCACCCGGATATGCAGGCGTTGCGCCGTTTAAGGGTTTTTGCCATTCT
>JALXER010000340.1 GCA_027069385.1 Paracoccaceae bacterium | reverse complement strand
GGGGAATTGCCCGGCACGGGCAAGGGGGGCGGCACGCCCCCGCGCCGAGCCGAAGGCGAGGCGCCCGGCCCAACGGGAAGAGGCTTTTTCGCTTGCGAAAAATGCCGATGACGGGCGGGAGTGCCCCTGTTCAGTTTACCCATTCAGCCGGTGAGCTACCAAGCACACTTGCCGCGCGGGACCAGTGCATTGGCGTGCCCGCAACATCCAGTGCCGGACGCAGGCGGCGGGCCGGTCCCCACGGGGTTGTTTCCGGCGCGGGATCAAAGTCGGGCCCCTCGGGCGTTCTGGAGAGCGTCCCTTGCCGCCCTTGCGGATGCTCCATCAGCAGCGCACCGGTGCGGGCCAGCGACAGGCGCGCGGCTTTGGCCCCGTTTCCGGCCAGCATACGCAGCACGGCCGCAGCCATCAGATAGCCGGTCGCATGGTCCAGCGCCTGCACCGGCAGCGGCGTCGGGCAATCGGCACCGGCCCAGCGCATGCCCGCATCCGCAATGCCGCTGCTCATCTGCACAAGGCTGTCAAAGCCGCGCCGCCCCGCCCATGGGCCGCTCCAGCCATAGGCATCGAGCGCAACCTCGACCAGATCAGGTGCAATCCGAGCCCGCGCCTCGGCCCCGTAACCCAGCCCCGCCAGCGCATCGGGGCGATAGCCGTGGACCAGCACATCGGCCCGTGCCAGCAGGGATTCAAACACCCGCCGGTCGCGATCACAGTGCAAAGACAGCATCGCACAGCGCTTGCCCAGCGTTACATCGGGCACCACATTGGGTTCGTCCCACCCCGGTGGATCGATGCGCAACACCTCGGCCCCGAAACCGGCCAAGGTGCGGGTTGCCACCGGCCCCGCAATCACGCGCGTCAGGTCCAGCACCTTTAGCCCCGCAAGCGGCCGGCCCGCCGTCGTGACCCAAGGCTTTACCGCCCCTTTGTGCCAGTGGATCAACGGCTCGGCCATCACCGCCTTGCCCTGTGGATGCGCCGCCCATTCCGCCGCGCTCCGCATCGCCGCAGCCACGCCGCCTGCAGCAACAATCGCGGTCTCTACCTCGTCCTTGCCACGCAGCACCACCGCATCCGCCACCGACTGACGATCGGCGCTGACCCCCAGCACCCCCAGCGCGGCGCGGCGATGGTGGGGCAGGTTGGTGTGCAGCCTGATCCAGCCATCCTTACAACGGTAATCCCCCGCCGTAGCATCCCAGATCGGCGGCATTTCCCAGCCGACCGGATGGATCGAGGCACCAAACCATAGCGAAGCAAGCCGCTGGTCAACCCGCACCGCGCCACCGATCAGGCGCGCCATGGCCACACCAACCGCCCCGAACGCCGCCGCCGCCAGATCGCTAACCGCAAAGCAGGACGGGAAGCTGGCGCGATTGACCACGCGGTAATCCGCCTCACACTCCAGCGCGTCAAAAATCTGCTTCATCGTATCCTTGCCATATCGGGTAAGGTGCGTGGTCTTCCACGCACCGCCCCCCTTTACATAAACGCCTGAATACCGGTCTGGGAGCGCCCGAGAATTAGCGCGTGGATGTCGTGGGTGCCTTCATAGGTGTTCACCGCTTCAAGGTTCATCATATGCCGGATAACGCCGTATTCATCCGAAACCCCGTTGCCACCGTGCATGTCGCGCGATACCCGCGCGATATCCAGCGCCTTGCCGCAATTGTTGCGCTTCACAAGGCTGATCGCCTCGGCGGGGGCCTTGTGAGCATCGAGCAACCGGCCAACGCGCAGGCTGGCCTGAAGGCCAAGGGTGATTTCGGTTTGCATATCGGCCAGCTTTTTTTGCACCAGTTGCGTTGCGGCCAGCGGGCGGCCGAATTGCTTGCGGTCCAGCGTGTATTGCCGCGCCGCGTGCCAGCAGAATTCGGCCGCGCCCAACACGCCAAAGCTGATGCCAAAGCGCGCGCGGTTCAGGCAACCGAACGGGCCGGACAGACCGGATGCATGGGGCAGCAGGTTTGCTTCGGGAACGAACACCTCGTCCATCTGGATCATGCCGGTAATCGAGGCGCGCAGGCTGAACTTGCCCTCGATCTTGGGCGCGTTCAGCCCCTTCATGCCCTTGTCCAGAATAAAGCCCTTGATCTTGCCGTCATGCGCGTCGGACTTGGCCCAAACCACAAACACATCGGCGACCGGCGCGTTGGAGATCCAGTTCTTGGCCCCCGACAGCACATAGCCCCCGTCAACCGGTTTGGCGCGGGTCAGCATCCCCCCCGCATCCGAGCCGAAATCCGGTTCGGTCAGGCCAAAACAGCCGATCATTTCACCGCTGGCCAGTTTGGGCAGATAGCGCGCGCGCTGGTCATCGGTGCCATAGGCAAAAATCGGGTGCATCACCAGCGAGGATTGCACCGACATAGCCGAGCGATAGCCGCTATCGACGCGCTCGATTTCCCGCGCGATCAGGCCGTAAGATACATAGTTGGTTCCGACGCCGCCGAATTCCTCGGGGATGGTCGGGCCGAGCAGGCCAAGTTCACCCATTTCGCGCATGATGGCGGGGTCGAAAACCTCGTCGCGGTTGGCCTTGGTGACGCGCGGCATCAGCTTGTCCTGCGCATAGGCCCGGGCGGTGTCGCGGATCATGCGTTCTTCATCGTCAAGCTGGTCGTCGAATTGAAAGATATCTTCCCAGTTGGAATGGGGCATGCGCGCGCGGGCTTGTTCGGGGGTCATGTCGGGCCTCTCGGGTTAATGGTGCAGTGCAGTATTGGGGCAAATCCGATCCGGTGCAAGGGGCTAATTTAATCAATTTTCGGGCCAAACCGGATAGTTTAACTATGTCGGTTGGCGATTTTCCAGCGCTGTCAGGCAAAGCGTTCGGGCGACAGGGCAGCAACGACCGCAGCGGGAATTTCGGGCGGGGTTCGGGTGATCAGGCTGGCACCAAGCGCGGACAGCGCGGGTGCGGTCTGCACCCCATAGCCCCCCTGACCGGCCAGCCAGAAGAACCCCTCTACCTGCGGGTCAAACCCCGCTACCGGCGTGCGGTCGGGGGCAAAGGTGCGCAGGCCCGCCCAACTGCGTTCAACGCGGATAACGGGGGTGGTTACGGCGGCCTCGAATCGTGCCAGCCCCTGTGCCAGCACCATATCATCGGGCCAGGCATCGCCCGGTTCCACCGGATCTTCGTCGGCGGGCGAGACCATCAGTTTACCCGCCTCGGGCTTGGCATAGAAATCCTCGGTCGCCGAGACAAAAACCGGCCAGTGGCGGGGGTCAAAACCGGCGGGCGCAGGGATCAGTGCCGCCGAGCGGCGCAACGGGCGCAGGCCAACCGGCGCGGCACCGGCCAGTGCGGCGATCTGGTCGGCCCATGCGCCTGCGGCGTTGACCACCACCGGCGCGTCAAAGCGCTTGCCCCCCGCCTGCACCTGCCACAGGCCGCCGCTACGGGTCAGGCCGGTGACCCGCGCATCGCGGATAATCCGCGCGCCGTTGCCGGTGGCCTGACGGGCAAAGCCCTGCAACAGCCGGTCCACGTCGATGTCAAAGGCGCTGTCATCATAGGCGGCGGCAATCAGGCGGTCGGTGTTCAGGATCGGCACCAATTCGCCCGCTTGCGCCGGTGTCAGGCGGGTCATGGAAGGGGCGGTCTCCATCTGGGATTCGAGCGCGGCGATATCCTGCGCGGTGGCAATCATCAATTCGCCGCGCGGTGACAGCAGGGTGCCGCCAAACCCCTCGGGCGGGGTTTCGAAAAACGGTTGTGCCACGGCGTTGAGTGCGCGCAAGGTCGCGTTGCCATAGTTCAGAATGAACATCGCGGCCGAACGTCCGGTGGCGTGATACCCCAGCGCCGATTCGGCCTCTAACACGGTTACATCCGCATGCGGAGCAAGGCGCGCAGCAAGGCTGATACCGGCAATGCCGCCGCCTATAATAATGATATCGCTGTTCATGACAGGTTCCTTAGCAACAGTTCGGCGGTAATCAGCACGGGGTTTTTGCCCGGGGCCAGCGGGCCTTGCATATGCTGCCCGTCCATGCCCACCAAGGCGATTTCCAGCGGGTCAGCACCGGACAGGACCAGCAATTCGGTGGCAAAGCTGCCCATCACCCGCCCGTCGGCGAAATGCGCGCCGATGGTGCTGCCGATGCCGCTAACCCGCGCGCCCGCCCATCCGGCGCGCTGCAGGGCCATGGCAATACCGGCGTCAAGGTCGATATTGGGCGCGATGCGCAACAGCATGGCCCGAGGGTCGCCAGGGGCGGGGGCCGTCTGGCGGGGCTTGAACAGCTCGAAACCGGTCTCGGGGTCGGCAACGCGGATAAAGGCCGCGTCACGATAGCCAAAGCCCGTGGCCCTGCCGGTTTCTGACGGAATGCAGGTATCGGGCAGCAAATGCCCCATGCGCGCCGAGCCATCGTGAAACAGCGCATGGCAATGAAAGAACGGCGCGCCCTGATGGGTGCCACAGGTGATGCCCGCGCGGGTAATGCGCGGCGCGCTGGCGTGGCGCGTGTCGCTGTACCATGCCACATGGGCGGCATCGGGCGCGCGGGCCGGAATGACGTAGGACAGCGCCGAAAGCGGCAGGTCGGTGATCTGGACATAACCGCTGGAAAGGTTTTGCGCCGCCAGCCCTTTTGCCAGCGCCTGATCAAGCGGCAGGCCGGCGGGCAGATCAAATGCCAGATCAACCAGACCGGTCAGGGCCGTGTCGATCGGCGGGCCAACCGGACCGGGTTGCACGATTTGGGTTGGCAGGCTCATGGCCGGTTCTGCCGGTCAAAATAGGCCTCGCGCACAAGTTTCTTGGTGATCTTGCCATAGGCGGATTTGGGCAAGGCATCCCAGAACTCGATCTGGCGGGGCATTTTATAGCTGGCCACAAGCGGTTCCAGATGGTCCAGCACCTGTTGGGCGCTGGGGCTTTTGCCGGGTTTTGCCACGCAGATTGCCACGCCGACCTCACCCCATTTCGGGTCGGGGATGCCGATAATCGCCACCTCGGCCAAGCTGCCCATGGACAGGATCTTGTCCTCTATCTCGCGCGGATAGATGTTGGAACCGCCCGAGATATACATGTCGGATTCGCGCCCCGTGATGGTCAGATAGCCCGCTTCGTCCATATGGCCCAGATCGCCGGTGCGAAACCAGCCGTCGCGAAACGCCTTTTCGTTGGCGCGCGGGTTGTCCCAGTAACCGGCGAACACGGCCGGGCCGATGACGCAGATCTCTCCGGTTTCGCCAGGGGGCAGGGCGGTGCCGTCGGGGGATTGGATCTCTATCTGGATGCCGGTGCGGGCATAGCCGCAGGTGCCCGGGCGCGGGTCGTGGGTGGCGGAATGCTCGGAAGGGGGCAGCACGGTGATGTTGCCGGTGACCTCGCCAAGGCCGAAATACTGCACCAGCACCGGCCCGAGCTTGTTCAGCGCATGGACCTGATCAACCCTATACATCGGCGCGCCCGCATAGATCACATAGCGCAGGCTGGTATGGTCAAACCGGTCAACCGCTTCGGATTCGGTCAGCAGTTTCAGAATGGTCGGCACGGTAAAGATATTGGTAATACGGTGGGTTTGCACCAGTTGCCAGATTTCTTCGGGGTCGAATTTGGCGCTGGTGGGCAAGACGCTGGCGGCGCCACGGGCAATCAGGTTGAGCGCATGCACCCCCGCCCCGTGCGAGAGCGGCGCAACCACAAGGCTGGTATCGGCCTGCGTGGTGCCCGGCATCAGGTCGCACAGGTGGTTGGTCACCACAAAGCCCATCTGACCGTGGGTCAGCACCGAGGCCTTGGGCCGCCCCGTGGTGCCCGAGGTATAAAAGAACCAGCACGGATCATCGCGATCGACCGACGCCATCGCCGCGCTGTGCCCAAGGCTGGCGGTAACGATCTGGTCGTAATCCCGGCCAAATTTCCCTGTGTCGATTCCGATGGTAAAGCGCAGGTCGGGCGCGCAGGTGGCGGCGTGTTCGGGGAAATCCGCATGACAGATCAGGCCGACCGCACCGCTGCTTTTTACGATCCAGTGCAGATCATCGGGCATGCCGCGAAAATTGGCCGGCACCCAGACCGCGCCAAGGGTAAAGCAGGCCAGCATGCTTTCGAACATCTGGTTGCAATTGGTCGATTGCACCACGATCCGGTCGCCTTTTTGCACGCCGTATTCGGTTTGCAGCGCATGGGCCATGGCGTTGACGCGGGTCATCAACCCGGCCCAGTTCCAGCGCTTGTCGCCCCGGATCAGCGCGTCGCGGTCTGGAAAGCGCCGCGCCGATTGCACGGCGAATTGTGCAAGATTCATGGTGCGGGTGCTGGCGGGGGTCATTTAAGGCGCTCCATGATCGACACATAATTGGTGACCGCCGCGCCGCCCATGTTGAACACGCCGGCCAGATTTGCGCCGTTGACCAGCATAGCGCCGGCCTCGCCGGTTAACTGCATCGCCGCCATCACATGTTGCGAAACGCCGGTGGCACCAATCGGGTGCCCCTTGGATTTTAACCCGCCCGACGGGTTGACCGGCAAGCGCCCCTGCATGCTGGTCCAGCCCTCGGCAGCGGCGCGCCACCCCTGACCGACCGGAGTCAGCCCCATGGCCTCGTACTCGATCATTTCGGCGGTGGTGAAACAGTCGTGGGTTTCAACAAGGGACAGGTCATCAAGGCTGATATTTGCCTGTTCCTTAGCCGTGGCCCACGCGCGATGCGCCCCTTCAAACGCGGTCAGGTCGCGCATCGACAGGGGCAAAAAGTCGTTCACCTGCGCGCGAGCCCGAAAGCCGATGGCGCGGGGCAGGTTTTGCGCCGCTTCGGCGCTGGCCACCACCAGCGCGGCGGCCCCGTCGGATACCAGCGAGCAATCGGTGCGGCGCAGCGGCGGTGCGACCAGCGGGTTTTTGTCGGAAACCGTGTTGCAGAATTTGACTCCGAAATCGCGGCGCATATGGGCAAACGGGTTGTTCATGCCGTTGGCATGGTTCTTGGCCGCGATCATCGCCATTTCGGCGCTATGGTCGCCGTATTTCTGGAAATAGCTTTGGGTGATCTGGGCAAAAATACCGGCAAATCCGTTGGGGGTGTCGCCCTCTTCGGCGCGATAACAGGCGGAAAGCAGGATATCGCCCACATCGCCCATGGGCACGCCGGTCATTTTCTCGGCCCCGATCACCAGCGCAATATCCCCGCGCCCTGCATTGACAAAATCGAGCGCCGCATAGAGCGCCGCCGAACCGGTCGCGCAGGCGTTTTCCACATGCAGCGCCGGAGTGTGGCGCAACTCGGGCATGGCCTTGCCGATCAGGCCTGCCTCGAAGCCCTGATTGGAAAAGCCGGAATTCAGCACCCCGATGGTGGCAAAATCAACATCGCTTGCCTCGACTCCGGCGTGGGTTAGGGCGCTTTGGCCGACCTCGCCAATCAGTGTTTCGATATCGGGAGCCTCGCTTTTGCCAAAGGGTGTATGGGCCCAGCCGACGATTACCGCGCTGCCTGTCATGGGTTTCTCCTTGATCGTTTCCCTTTGGAGTGTGGCGCAAATAGGCGGGATTTAAAAGCGGAAAAAACGCCGGATTCGGCCTGTGTAACTGACCCTACTAAACCGGTTTAGTAGGGTCAATTGGATGGGGCGTAACCCTTTGATAATACGGACGTATCACCGGATGTCATGCGCTGGAAAATTCCGGCATTCCACGAAAAAGGGCCCGCGCTTTTACGCAGGCCCTTCAAACCGGTCAGCCGGTTTTATTTCTTGGAGACCTTCTTGGCCTCGATCGGACGGCTGGTCGCGATCTCGATTTTGCGCGGTTTCAGCGCTTCGGGAATTTCGCGGATCAGGTCTACATGCAGCATGCCCAGCTCGATTGTCGCGTCGGTGGCGCGGACATGGTCGGCCAGTTGAAAGCGTTTTTCGAAGGCACGGTTGGCAATGCCACGGTGCAGGAAGGTCCGTTCAGAGTCATCCTCTTTTTTCTTGCCGGTAATCACCAACTGCCCGTCGCGGGCCTCGATGCTCAACTCGTCCTCGGCAAAGCCGGCCACGGCGATGGTGATGCGATAGGCATCTTCGCCGGTTTTTTCGATGTTATAGGGCGGGTAACCGTTGCCCGAACCGTCGGTGCGGGTCACATTGTCCAGAATGTTTGCCAGACGGTCAAAGCCGATGCTGGAACGGTAAAGCGGGGTAAGATCAAAATTTCGCATTTGGGTATCCTCCATTTGAGCGACACAATTTTACAGACCCGATATCGGCGCCTGTTGACCCAGATGTAGGTGTACCAAAACGCATTTCAAGGGCTTGAAGATCACAAAAATCTGCCTATCTGACAGATGTAAACCACAGGGTTTTTTATGCCATGTCTGCAACATTCTGGGACCGGTTCGCCGACCGTTATGCGCGCCAGCCAATCAAGGATCAGGCGAGCTATGACGAAAAGCTGCGCCTGATCACCGGGCTGTTGACCCCGCAATCCAGGGTGCTCGATATCGGCTGTGGCACCGGCGGAATGGCCGCGGCGCTGGCCCCGTTTGCGGCGCAGGTTGTCGGGATCGACAGTTCCGAAAAGATGCTGGACTATGCGCGGGCCAAGGCGCGCGGGGTGGCAAACCTGAGGCTGGTCCAGACCGATCTGGCCGGGTTTGAAGAAACGGGGTTCGATGTCATTCTGGCGCTTAGCCTGCTGCACCTGCTGCCCGACTGGCGCGGGATGATTGCCGAAATCTATGCACGCCTGCCCGAAGGCGGAGCGTTTGTCTCGAACACGGTTTGCATTGCGGATGCGTCATGGAAGCTGCGGCTGCTATTGCCCCTCGGGGCACGGCTGCGCCTTATGCCGCCCTTGCAATGCTTCAGCCAGCCCGCGCTGGAAACCGCCCTGCGTGACGCAGGTTTCGAGCTTGAAAAGGTCTGGAATCCGGGCGGCGGCAAAACCGCCTTTATCATCGCCCGAAAACCGCGCTATTCCTGATCGTGCTCCAGCGCGATCTGCTTGTCGGTGCGCGCGCCCAGCTTTTTGAGCATTTCGACCTGCGAGGTCAGATTGCCCCGACCAAAGGTCAGCTTGGCCATAGCGGCCTCGTGCACCTGCTGGGCCTGATCCAGCCGATCACCGATTTTCGACATGTCGGTCACAAAGCCGTTGAATTTTTCATACAGCTTGCCGGCCCGATCAGCAATTTCGGCGGCGTTTTTGTTGCGCCGCTCGACCGACCACAGGTTTTCAATGGTTTTGAGCGCCACCATCAGGTTGGTGGGCGAGGCAATCACCACGTTCTTTTCGGTGGCATAAAGCGACAGATCCGGCGCAATGCCCACGGCTTCGGCAAAGGCGCTTTCGATGGGCATGAACATGATCACATAGTCCACCGCGCCGTCATCTAGTTGGTGATAGCGCTTGGCCGACAGCGTGTCGATATGGTTGCGTACCGAGTTCACATGCGCCTGCATGGCCCCGTCCCGCAGCGCCTCGTTTTCGGTGTTCATGGCGCGTTCATAGGCCACCAGCGACACTTTGCTGTCGATCACCAGCCGCCGGTCGCCGGGCAGATGCACGATCACATCGGGGCGCAGGCTGCGCCCTTCGTCGGACCGGTGATGCACCTGCACCTCGTATTCCTGCCCCTCGCGCAGCCCCGAGCGTTCAAGAATAGAGGCCAGAATCATCTCACCCCACGCGCCCTGTTTCTGCGTGTCCGATTTCAGCGCCTTGGTCAGGTTTTCCGCCTCGCGCGATACTTGCAGGCTTTGCTTGGTCAGGTTCAGAATTTCGGTGCGCAGCGCGGTGCGCTCTTTGTCAGCCGACTTATGCACGTCGCGCAATTCGGTTTCGAACCGGTCGATATGCTGTTTGAGCGGCTCCAGCACCTGTTTCATCCGCTCGGCGTTGGTTTTCTCGAAATCCTCGCCGTGGCGGCGCACCACCTGCGCGGCCAGAGATTTGAACTCGCTCTTCAACTCTTCGCCGTTCTTGGCCAGCAGGTTCTGCTTTTCCACATTGGCGCGCTGTTGCTGGGTAATGGCTTCGTTCAGGCGGGCGATTTCGGCTTGCTGTTCGGTTACCAGATCGCGCATGGCTTTCAGTTCTTCCTGATCTTCAAGGCGCGGCCCCTCCAGCGCTTCGAAATGGGTGATGCGTTTCTCGGCCTCGACCAGTGCATCGCTCTGTTTGGCATGGGCGCGTTCCATATTGGACAGATCGGTCCGCAACCGTTCACGATTGGTGTTTGCCGCGTCCAGCGCATCCCTGCGCCGCCATTTGATCAGGGCAATCACCCAGACCAGCAGACCGGCAAAAACCGCCGCCATGATTCCGACCAGATCGTGGTTGTCCCGTAACATGTCGATGAATTGATTAATCATTTTTGCCCCGCTGAGTTTTGCCACCTTCTAGCGCGGGTGCGCAGAAGGTTCAAACAAAACCTTAAGAAGTTTCACAAATGACATGCGCGAACGACCCGAACACCCGTCCGACCCGATGGCCAATCACCGCCGGTTCCCCCCCAAGGGAACCACGCGCTTCAAACAGGTTCGGCGGCGCGTCAAGCGATTTGACGCGGGCATAGTGGAATTCATGCGCCTTGAATGCCTGCCCTTTGAACGGGCCGGACAGGGTGCGCAAATCCCGATAGCCAAGCGTCATTTTCGGCGATTGGAACGAGGTCTCTACCGGCAGCAGGCCCAGCATTTCGTGGCGGTCTCCTTGCGCGTCGATCAACCCCTTGCCCAGCGCCATATAGCCGCCGCACTCGCCGTAAACCGTTGCATTGCTTTGGGTCATACCGGTGCGAAATCGGGTGTTGGCGGCCAGACGGGCGGCGTGCAACTCGGGGTATCCGCCGGGTAAAAACACCGCATCCGCATCGGCGCGCGGTGGCTGGTCTGCCAGCGGCGAAAAGAACGACAACTCGCAGCCCGCCGCCTGCCACCCGTCCAGCATATGCGGATAGGCAAAGGCAAAGGCGCGGTCGCGGGCCACGGCGATGCGCTGGCCCAGCGGGGGGATGCGGGCAGGCGTGCCAGCGGTCGGGTGCAGCGCTTTGGCCAGCCCTTGCAGGGCCGCCAGATCAACCCCGTCGCTGATCACATCGGCGGCTCCTTCGATGAATTGGTCCAGCATGCTGTCCTCTTGCGCCTGCACCAGCCCCAGATGCCGCGAATCGCGGGCCATGCGGGTATCGCGCGGCACCGCGCCCAGCACCGGCACGCCCTGGATTGCCGCCTCGATCATGGCGCGATGGCGCGGCGAGCCGACCCGGTTCAGGATCACCCCGGCAATGCGCACCCCTTGGCGAAATCCGGCCATGCCGGCCAGTAGCGCCGCCACGCTTTGCGCCTGTCGGGCCACGTCCAGCACCAGCACGACCGGCAGGTCCAGCGCCACGGCCAGATCTGCGACCGAGCCTTTGCCAAACGGATCGCCAGCCACGGGCGCGGCGTCG
>JALXER010000339.1 GCA_027069385.1 Paracoccaceae bacterium | reverse complement strand
ACGCAGGCGCTCGGGCTGCAGCTGACCATCGTCCCGCGCCCGACCCTCCCCGACCCACCAACGGTTGACAGCGTCGCCAAGGCGTTGCACTGGTGTGAGGAAAAGGGGACCCCATGACCACCACCATTACCGTATGCGATACCTGCAACTTTTCCGCCGACCTGAAACTGCTGGACGGCAAGTCAGGCGGCGAAATGCTGGCCGAAGCGATCGAAGCGCTGGCCGGTGACCTGACCGTAAAGCGCGTGTCCTGCCTGATGGGCTGCGAGCGCCACTGCAACGTTGCCATTCAGGCTCCGGGCAAGCTGTCCTATGTGCTGGGCAAATTCGCCCCCGACACCGACTCCGCAACCGCCATCATCGACTACGCCCGCGCCCACCGCGCATCAGAAACCGGACAGGTGCCGTACAAACAATGGCCCCAAGGCGTCAAAGGCCACTTTGTCGCGCGACTGCCGGCGGTTTAACCGGGGGTTAAGTTGAGCGTTCCAACACTAGACCCATAAAAATCCGCAACACTGTTGTCCGAAGCAACCGTACCCTTATAAACGTGAAGCTCCCCATAAACTGAACCGGTTCGCGATGCCGAATACAGAAAATCGCCATTGGCCATTGTTATAGACTCACCGGATAGAAGAACGATCTTATCAACCGGGTTGGTAAAGCTTAGTTCAGGTTGCCCACCCGGGTGGCCAAAGGAATAAGTCACCTGATCGCCCGATTGGCATATGGACACTACTTTGTTGCTTTGCTCAAACAGGGCGTTGAACAGAATATGATCTGTCGCGCCGCAAAAAGTGCCCATTTGTTCTGCCACGGTTTGGGGGCAAAGTACGGCAAAGCGTTCGGGTAATCTCCCCAAGGCCGTGATACCAAAACCCAACACCGATTCGGCGTCGAGGTCATTGCCGTCAACCGTAAAGGCTGGACAATTGGCGATACTCTCAATCGGAGAGAGCATGTCTTCGAACTCACCATTTTCACCATAATCCCGGCGACACCCGCTCCAAACACCGTTCACCACCCGAGACCCGACCAATAATTCGTCCAGTGTTTCCGGGCCTATTTGTGTCATCATGTTTCCTTGGTCGTCGCGGAAACTCTGGGTTAGCTCTGACAAGCTGTGCCCGATATGACAGGTTTCCCAAACGGCACGGGCATCAGGTACGGCAAGCGCGCGGGCATGGGTGGTATCTTGGTCGGAAAGCTCTACAATACTGGCCGCTGGCATACGCGACCCGACTTCAAGCTTACCTAACGGCCCTTCTGGTAATACTCCTTCTTGGAAGCTGACATAGCTGGCCCCGATATATGCGGTATCCTGCCGGTAAAAGGGGTCATCTTCATAGTAATTCGGGTTTTGCGGTGCCCGCACCGCCCACCAATAGGCACCGGCATCCAGTGCGGCGGTAAAGGCGGCGCTTGTCTCGGGGCTGGTGTCTCCGGCTTCCAGTCTGGCGCAGATGTCGGCGGCCTGGGCGTCGGTTGTTACCAGATAATCCTGCACCAGTTCCAGCCGGTCGTTCGCCGTGTACCATGCCAGCGCATAATCGGCGTCTCTATCGGGCGCAACCCGCGCGATATAGGTATCCAGCGGTTGCAGCCCCGCCATTACCGGCACCATACCTTCGGGCGCAACGCAAGAGGTAACCGGCGCGGGTTCGGCTGGCGCAACCAGAAACCGGCTTTGCGCAACGGCAACCCCTGCCAGAACCACCCCCATTAGTGTGAAAAAGACTTTTTGCATCTCGCGAACCCCGCCAATATAAACATCTTACATCTGGATAGAATATGGGGGGGTATTTCAACCCATAAGATAGCACAAAAGGCACACAACATGACCTTGATCCTGTTCAATAAACCCTTTGGTGTGCTGTCGCAGTTTACCGACGAGG
Source organism: Paracoccaceae bacterium (assembly GCA_027069385.1). Taxonomy (GTDB): domain Bacteria; phylum Pseudomonadota; class Alphaproteobacteria; order Rhodobacterales; family Rhodobacteraceae; genus UBA3077. The sequence goes on along the minus strand of JALXER010000339.1, from coordinate 1,583 downwards.
GCCACGGGCGGCCGACATTGGCGGATTATATCGATGTGCCCGGGGTCTATGCGGCGGGGCGGCTCGACAAGGATAGCGAGGGCCTGCTGGTACTGACCGATGACGGGGCCTTGCAGCACCGCATCGCCAATCCGCGCCACAAGCTGCCCAAAACCTATTGGGTGCAGGTCGAAGGGGAACCGGACAAGGCCGCGCTGGCGGCGCTGCGCCGCGGCGTTACCCTGAAAGACGGCCCGACCCGTCCGGCCCGTGTGCGCCGCATCGAGCCGCCCGCGAACCTGTGGCCGCGCACGCCGCCGGTGCGGTTTCGCAAATCGGTGCCCGATTGCTGGCTGGAGGTCTCTATCACCGAGGGGCGCAACCGTCAGGTGCGCCGCATGACCGCCGCCATCAACCACCCCACCCTGCGCCTGATCCGCGCCGCCGTGGGCAACTGGCGGCTGGAAGGGCTGGACAGCGGGGAATGGCGCAAGGCGGAAGAATGACTCGGCGGCGCTGGCGGTGAATTTACGCTGGACAGTATGGGGAAATTCTGGGCCTATAGGCGCAAACCTGTTCGGAGATTCCCCATGGCTGCCAAAATTCCAGCAACCGTTATTACCGGCTTTCTGGGTGTGGGCAAAACCACCCTTGTCCAGCATCTGCTGACCCATGCGAACGGGCGGCGGATCGCGTTGATTATCAATGAATTCGGCGATCTGGGCATTGACGGCGATCTGGTCAAGGGCTGCGGGATCGAAGGTTGCAAGGATGACGACGTGCTGGAACTGTCCAACGGCTGCATTTGTTGCACCGTGGCCGAGGACTTTGTTCCCGCGATGGAAAAGCTGGTCAACCGGGCCGAGCCGCCCGACCACATCGTCATTGAAACATCGGGGCTGGCCCTGCCCCAACCGCTGGTGCGTGCGTTTAACTGGCCCGAGATCCGCAACAAGGTAACGGTGGACGGGGTGATTACCGTGGTCGATAGCGCCGCCGTGCAGGCCGGTCGCTTTGCCCATGACGAGGCGGCGATTGACGCGCAACGCGCTGCCGATGACGGGCTGGACCACGAGACCCCGCTTTCGGAATTGTTCGAGGACCAACTGGCCTGCGCCGATATGATTATCCTTAACAAGGTCGATCTGCTGGATGCCGGTCAGGCTGACCGGCTGGAAACCGCGCTGAAAGGCGAGGCGCGATCGGGCGTGCAGTTTGTACGGGCGCAGATGGGTGCGGTCAGCCCGGCAACCCTGCTCGGGTTGGGGATGGAGGCCGAAGGCGACATGGCAAAACGCCACGCCCATCACCACCACCATGATGACGATGAAGATCATCACCACGACCATGACCATGACCATGACCACGATGATTTCGAAACCTTTCAGGTGGAACTGGGCGCGATTGCAGATGCCGATGCGTTTGCCCAAAGGATCAAACAGGTGATTGTCGACCATGATATCCTGCGGCTCAAAGGGTTTGCGCAGGTGGGGGCAAAACCGATGCGGCTGGTAATTCAGGCGGTGGGGCCGCGGGTTGACCACTATTTCGACCGCCCGCTGAGCGCTGCCGAAAAAGGCAAAACAACCCTGGTTGTGATTGGT
>JALXER010000338.1 GCA_027069385.1 Paracoccaceae bacterium | reverse complement strand
TGTTTGCGGTGCTGGTGTTGCAGCTCAATTCGAACCAGGTGGCGACGGGGCTGGCCCTGACCATATTCGGCACCGGCCTTTCGTCGCTGATCGGCCTGTCGTTTACCGGCCGGATCATCCTGCCTTTTACCTCGGTATTTCCCGATTTTCTGGCCAAAGATCCGGTCTGGAAGGTGATCTTCGGCTATTCGCCCATCGTCTATTTCGCGATTCTTATGGTGCCGCTGGTGGCGTGGTTCCTGAAATCGACCCGCGCGGGCATGATCTTGCGCGCCGTGGGTGAAAACGACCATTCCGCCCATTCTATCGGCTATTCGGTGGTCGGAGTGCGCTATCTGGCCATCGCCTTTGGCGGGGCCATGGCCGGTATCGGCGGGGCCTATTTTTCGATGGTGATCACCCCGATGTGGGCCGAAAAGATGACCGCGGGGCGCGGCTGGATCGCCGTGGCGCTGGTGGTGTTTGCGGGCTGGCGCAGCGGGCGCCTGCTGATGGGGGCATTCTTTTTCGGCCTGCTGATGGCGCTGGAGCTTTACGCCAAGGCCGCCGGTTTCTCTTTTCTGCCGTCACAATTCTGGGCCGCCATGCCCTATCTTGCCACGGTCATCGCGCTGGCCTTTATCTCGGCGCGCGAAAATGCGGGGGGGGGCGCGCCTGCCTGTCTGGGCAAGCCGTTCCTGCCGTCAACATAACCAACCAAACCAACCCAACAGAGGAGAAATAAATGACCAAACTCACAAGGCGAAATTTCGTAAAAGCGACGGGGGCCACGGCGGCATTGCCGCTGTTGGGCAGCCGCGCGCTGGCACAGGAAAAGATGAAGGTCGGCTTTGTCTTTCTTGGCCCCATCGGCGATTACGGCTGGACATGGGCGCATAACAAGGGCCGCGAGATGATCGAATCCGAACTGGGCGACCAGGTCGAAACGATCTATGTGGAAAACGTGGCCGAAGATGCCTCGGCCATTCCGGTCATGCGCGATCTTGTCCATCAGGGCTGCAAGCTGATCTTTACCACATCCTTTGGCTATATGGACCAGACCCTTCAGGTTGCGTCTGAATTCCCGGATGTGAAATTCGAGCATTGCACCGGCTTCAAGCGCTCCGAAAACGTGACCACCTATAACTCCAAGTTCCATGAGGGACGTGCGGTTCTGGGGACGATCGCGGGCGCGCTCAGCAAGTCCGGGACGCTTGGCTATCTGGGGTCGTACAAGGTGCCCGAAGTGGTGCTGGGCGTGAACGCCTTTACCCTTGCCGCGCAGAAACAGAACCCCGATGCGGTGTGCAAACTGGTGATGATCGACAGCTGGTTCGATCCGCCCAAAGAAGCCGCGGCCACCGATACGCTGATCAATATCGGCTGCGATATCGTGACCACCCACACCGACAGCCCCGGCCCGCTGCAAATTCTTGAACAGCGCGGTCTTTACGGCTTTGGCCAGGGTGCCGACATGTCGCAATTTGCCCCCAACGCCCATCTTACGGCGATCGAGGACATCTGGGGCCCCTACTATGTAGAGCGCACCCGCGAAGTGCTGGCCCAGACCTGGGAATCCTCCGATACCTGGTGGGGCTTCAAAGAAGGTTCCGTGGAAATCGCGCCCTATAGCGATACCGTTCCCGCGGACCTGCGCGAAGTTGCCGATGCCATTCAAGACGGTTATCGCAATGGCACCTACAACATCTTTACCGGTCCGATCTACGATCAGGACGGCACCCTGCGGGTTGCCGAGGGCGAAATCATGCCCGATTCCGATCTGGCCGTGATCGACTGGTTTGTGCAGGGCGTCGAAAGCTCGGCCTAAAGGGTTTCGACTTTTCGTTGAAACACAGATCATGCCCTGCCAGAGAGGCAGTGATTGCGAGGCAATCGCGTTCACTGGCAGGGCATGATTCAATATAAAGTCGAAATGCTGAAGCATACCACAAGAGCGAAGCGGGTTTTGGCCCGCTTCGCTAACCTCCCCTTCCCCACGTCGCTAAACCCCGATCATCGGTCGTTTCGCCCCTTGCCGCATTTGGCGGACTTGCGTATAATACCCCTACCGACGGTGCCCCATGGTGGGGCTGGAAGCGCGTCCGGCGCGGGTCGACCCAAACAGGGGGCCTTGACCGGAACTGTCACAGACAAGCGTTTCCTTCGCTTAGCTTGAAGGAAAAAACATGAAATTTCTTACTCTTATCGCCGCTACCCTTGCATCGCCCGCTTTGGCCCATCCTGCGGGCATTGCCGGCCATGTGCCCCACGCCGCCTATCTGGCCATCGTTATCGGTCTGGGAATCGCGCTGGCCATCCGCAACGCGATCAAGGGCTAGATCATGGCAAAAATCGGGGTGATGGTCTGCGGGCATGGCTCTCGCAGCCAGCAGGCTGTGGATGAATTCGCGCAGGTCGCACAAGGGCTAAAGGCGCATTTCCCGGATTGGCCGGTGGATTACGGTTATCTTGAATTTGCCAATCCGGTGATGCGCGACGGGTTGGACAATCTGCGCGCGGCGGGGTGTGACCATATTCTGGCGGTGCCCGGCATGCTGTTTGCCGCGATGCACGCCAAAAACGACATCCCCACGGTGCTGAACACCTATGCCGCCAAACATGGCCTGCGGGTCGAGTACGGGCGCGAGTTGGGGGTGGATCCCAAGATGCTCGACGCCGCCGCCGACCGGATCACCCAGGCCGTGGCGGCGGGCAATGCCGCGCATGGCGCGGTGGCGTTGCACGACACCTGTCTGGTGGTGATCGGGCGCGGCGCATCGGACCCCGACGCCAATGCCAACGTCTCCAAGGTGGCGCGGTTGCTGGCCGAGGGCATGGGCTTTGGCTGGGTCGAGGTGGGCTATAGCGGCGTGACCTTCCCGCTGGTCGAACCCTGTCTGGACCATGTGGCGCGGCTGGGCTATAAGCGCGTGATCGTGTTCCCCTATTTCCTGTTCGCCGGTGTGCTGATCGACCGGATCTACGGCTTTACCGATGAAGCGGGCGCGAAATACCCCGATATCGACTTTATCAAGGCGGGCTATCTGAACGACCACCCCAAGGTGATAGAGACCTTCGCCGAGCGGGTGCGCGAAATTCTGGACGGTGAAAACAACATGAATTGCGGCATGTGCAAATACCGCAGAACCGTGCTGGGTTTCGAGGCCGAGCAAGGCGCGGTGCAAGAAAGCCATCACCACCATGTGGAAGGGCAAGGCGCCAATGCGCCCGGCGCCACGGTAGAAACCTGCGACCTGTGCGAAGATTTCTGCACCGGTGCCTGTCGGCTGGATATGGACCATCACCACCACGGCCATGACCATGATCATGACCACGGGCACGACTACCATCACCACCACGACCATTCCCATCCCGAATATCCCCGCGCGGATCACCCGCTCGGGCCGGAATCGGTGCGCAGCCGGCGCAAGGACTAGCCGGTGGCGGCGCGGTTCGACAGCTATCTGATGGTGGACTGGTCTTCGGCGGCAACGCCGAAAACCGGTGCCGATAGTATCTGGATCGCCCATCTCGAAAATGGCCGGTTGCGAATGCATAACCCCGCCACGCGGTGTGCAGCGATGGAAATCGTCGAAACGGTGCTGCGCGCGGCACCCGGTCGGGTGCTGGCAGGGTTCGACTTTGCCTTCGGCTATCCCGAAGGGGCGGCGCAGGCACTGGCGGGCGGGGGCTGGCAGGACCTGTGGGCGCTGATCGAACGCTCGGTCAGCGACGACGACAACAACCGCAATAACCGCTTCGAGGCCGCCGCAAAACTGAACCGCGCCTGCGCCGGTGACGGGCCGTTCTGGGGCAACGGTACCAAAACCGGTTATCCGGGCCTGTCGCGCACCCGGCCCGATGGCTATGGCACCCTTATGCCCCCGCGCCAGCGCTATGCCGAAAGCCGCACCAAGCGGGCGCAAGAGGTCTGGAAGCTCTCGGGGGCTGGCTCGGTCGGCGGGCAGGCCCTGACCGGCATCGCGGCCTTGCAGCGGTTGCGCAAGCGCCTAAAAGTCTCGATCTGGCCGTTCGAGGCGTTTGACACCGGCCATGTGCTCTGCGAGATTTACCCCTCGATGCTGCCCCCCGACCCTGCCGAACCCGTCAAGGATGCCGGTCAGGTACGGCGCATGGTGCAAAGCATCGCCAGGATCGATGCGGATGGCCGGATCGGTGACTTGCTGGATGCGCCCCGATCCATGCCGGTGCAGGTCGCGCGCGAAGAAGCCTGTATGCTGGGCCTCGGGGCCGAGGCGCAGCTACAGGCCACCCTGCCGCTGGACTACCTGAAAGACCCGGGCGCAATTTACGCGCAATCTTTTGCCACGGTGCGGGCCGAGGCCGACCTGTCGCACCTGCCCGACGATCTGCACCCCACCGCGATCAGGCTGGTTCACGCCTGCGGGGATGTCCGGATGCCGCGCGCGTTGCGGTTTTCGCCCGATCTATACGTTCGCGCGCACGGGGCATTGTTGCAAGGTGCGCCGATCCTGTGTGATGTCGAGATGGTCAAGGCCGGTATTATCCAGCGCTATCTGCACGGCAACAAGGTGATGGTAACCCTGAACGATGCGCGCGTGCCCGCACTGGCGCAGCGTCTTGGCACCACACGGTCCGCCGCCGCGGTAGAGCTGTGGCGCGCGCATATCGACGGCGCGGTGGTGGTGATCGGCAACGCCCCCACGGCGCTGTTCCACCTGCTGGAAAAACTGGATTCGGGCTGGCCCAAACCGGCGGCTATCCTGGGCTTTCCGGTCGGGTTTGTCGGCGCGGCCGAAAGCAAGGCAGCGCTTGCCGCCAACCCGCGCGGCGTGCCATATCTGGCCCTGAGCGGCCGCATGGGCGGTTCGGCCATGGCAGCAGCGGCGCTAAACGCGCTGGCCGCCGGATTACCGGAGGAACAAAAATGAGCATTTCAATTTGCCCGGCCTGCGGATTTTCCGCACCCGATACCGATGACCCGACCCATGCCTATATGAGCCCTTCCGCAGCCTGTTGGGCGATGTATGGCGAGGTGCTGGCCCGCGAGTTCAGCGATGCGGACTATTACCGCTCGCACCGCCTGTTGACCGACGCCTATTGCGCCCAGCACTCTATCGGGCCGGACCGGCGGGCGCGCCAGTCTATCCATATTCATCTGGCCGGACTGATACTGCATTATCACGACGGCGTCAGCGGGCCGGAAATCGTGCGGTTCCTGAAAACGGCGGCACGCCGCAGCGATTTTCCCCGGATCAGCGCCCCCGCGCCGGATGGCTCGGTCACGATCGAGCAGATCTATGCCGCGGGCAATGCCGATGAACATGCAAGCGCGGTCGATGCCTATGCAAGCAAGGTGCTGGCGTTCTGGGAACACGAACATCCGCGCATCCGCGCCCTGATCGAAAAGGTGATGCAATGACCCCGTGGCTCCATATTATCGGCATTGGCGAAGACGGTATGGACGGGCTGACTCCGGCCTCGCGCGCGGTGATCGAAGCGGCGCAGGTGATCGTTGGCGGGGCGCGCCATCATGTGCTTGCGGCGAACCCGAAGGCCGAGACGCTAAGCTGGCCCTCGCCTTTTGATGCGCTGATCGGCGAATTGAAGGCCCGCAAAGGTAAACGGGTGGTGGTGCTGGCTACGGGGGATCCGCTCTGGTTTTCCGTCGGGGCCAAGATCGGGCGGCATTTCGCGGCGGACGAGATCACCTTTCACCCGCAGCTTTCGGCGTTTCAACTGGCTTCGGCAAGGATGGGCTGGAGCATGGCCGATCTGGAAACCCTGACCGTGCACGGGCGGCCGGTCGAGCAGATGATTGCGTTTATCCAACCCGATGTGCGCTTGCTGATCCTGACCACCGGCGAAGAGACCCCGCTGCAAATCGCCCGTTTTCTGACCGAACGCGGCTTTGGTCAGTCGCGCATGACGGTGCTGGCGGCCATGGGTGGCGCGGATGAAGCCCGCTTTGAAGGGCTGGCCGAAAGCTGGGACCATGTGGTACCCGCCTTTAACACGCTGGCGGTCGAATGTGTGGCAGCCCCCGATGCGGCGCTGCTGCCCCGCGTACCCGGCCTGCCCGACGAAGTGTTCACCCATGACGGCACCATGACCAAGCGCGAAGTGCGCGCCGCGACGCTGGCCAAGCTGATCCCGATGCGCGGCGGGTTGCTGTGGGATGTGGGCACCGGGTGTGGCTCGGTCGCGGTGGAATGGCTGCGCGCGGCGCGTTATACGCGGGCGATCGGCATCGAACCAAGGGCGGACCGGCGCACCATGGCGGCGGAAAATGCGCTGGCGCTGGGGGTGCCGGCGCTGGAACTGGTCGACGGCGTGGTGCCCGAAGCGCTGGCCGGACTGGCTGAGCGCGACGCCCCCGATGCGATCTTTATCGGCGGTGGTCTGTCGGTTGAAACCTTTAACGCATGCTGGGCCGCGCTGCGCCCGTTAGGGCGGTTGGTGGCCAATGCAGTGACGCTCGAAAGCCAGTCGGTGCTGGCTCAATTGCACAAGAGCCACGGCGGCGATCTTGTGCAAATCTCGGTCAGCCGCGCCGAGGGCCTCGGCCCCCTTACCGGCTGGAACCCCATGCGCCCGGTCGTACAATGGAGCCTGATCAAACGATGACCCCTGATTTCCCAGCCCGAATCGCAGGGGCGTTTTGCAGTAAACTGCAAAACGCGTTGCGACACCATGGCCTCACTGCGTTCGGGGGTAATGACACACCGATGGTTCACCCGAAAATGCAGGCGTTGCGCCGTTTAAGGGCTTTGCCATTCTGGCAAAGGGGGTTGGCACCAAGCACCATCGGGGGGTACGCGCATGCATGCGCGAGGGGGGCTGTGGCCCCCCTGCCCGCCGAACGAAGTGAGGTCATGGTGTCGCAACGCCTTGCCAAAGCTTGCTTTGGCAGGGCCGCCAGCACGCGGAGGATCGGCCATGACAACCGGTAAGCTGATCGGCGTGGGGCTTGGCCCGGGCGACCCGGAACTGATGACGCGCAAGGCGCACCGGCTGATCGCCAGCGCTGGTATCATTGCCTATCCGGCGCTGGAAAACGGCGACAGCTTTGCGCGCGCCATTGCCGCCGACAGCATCCCGGATACCGCACAGGAACTGGTCATCCGCATCCCCATGACGCAGGATCGGGCCCCGGCGCAGGCCGCCTATGACCGCGGAGCCACCGATATCGCCCTGCATCTCGATCAAGGCCGCGACGTGGTGGTGCTCTGCGAGGGCGACCCGTTCTTTTATGGCTCTTTCATGTACCTATTCAGCCGATTGGCCCGAACCTACCCGACCGAGATCATCCCCGGCGTCACCTCTGTCACCACCTGCGCGGCCATGGCCAAACGCCCGCTGACCGCACGCAACGAGGTGCTGACCATCATCCCCGGCCCGCTCGACACCCACCAGATGCGCGCGCGTATCGATGCGGCCGGTGCCATCGCCATCATGAAGGTCGGCCGTCACCTCGGCCGCATTCGCGCCCTGCTCGCCGATATGGACCTTGCCACAAACGCCACATTCGTTGCGCGCGCGAGCCTGCCGGCGCAACAAGTGCTGCCCTTGGCGCGCGCGCCCGATCCCGCGCCGTATTTCTCGATGATCCTGATCACGAAAGGCGATGACCCATGGCTACGCTAACCCCGATCATCCTGTGCCTTTCCCGCGCCGGAGAGGCCACGGCCCACCGCGTCGCCACCGCCCTGCACGCCCCCGTGCATGGCCGCGAAGGGCGGGTTGCGCGGGCCGATGCGTTTTTCCCCAATGCGCTGGACCATGCCCGTATGCTGTTTCAGGCGGGCCACCCGGTTATCGGTGTTTGCGCTGCGGGCATCCTTGTGCGCGCCGTCGCGCCGGTGCTGGCCGACAAGCACACCGAGCCGCCGGTAATCGCCATACCCGATGACGGCTCGACAGTGATTCCGCTGCTGGGCGGCCACCACGGCGCGAACCGGCTGGCCAAGCAAATCGCCGAAACCTTGCAAAGCCACGCCGCCGTCACCACGGCGGGCGATGTGTCGCTCGGCATTGCGCTGGACGAGCCCCCCGCGGGCTGGCGGTTGGCCAATCCGGCGGATGCCAAGCCGGTGATGATGGCACTGCTGGGCGGGCAAAAACCGATCATTGAGGGCGAAAACATCTGGAGGATCGAGGCGGGCAAAGGGCCGGTCAGGCTGGTCACCTCGGAAGCACCCGTTGAGACTGGGCCGGACGTGCTGGCCTATCACCCGCAGCGCTTTGCGCTCGGGCTTGGCTGTGTGCGCGGCTGTGATGCTGGGGAAATGTGGGAATTGGTGCAGGAAAGCCTGAGGGTGGCCAATATCGCGCCGGAAGCGGTGGCCTGTGTGGCCTCATTGGACCTCAAGGCCGATGAGCCTGCGATGATCGAGACCGGCAAGCGGCTCGGTGTGCCGTTTCGGGTGTTTACCGCGGCGGAGCTGGAGGCCGAAGCAGGGCGGTTGGCGAACCCGTCGGATGTGGTGTTTGCCGAAGTGGGCTGTCACGGGGTCGCCGAAGGGGCGGCGCTGGCCGTGGCGGGGCCGGAGGCCATGTTGGCGGTGGAAAAACGCAAGACCTTGAACGCCACTTGTGCGCTGGCGCGAGCGCCCGAACCGGTTGTGGAACTGTCGGGGCGACCACGGGGTAAACTGTCAATTGTCGGCATCGGGCCGGGTCAGCATAGCTGGCGGACGCCCGAGGCCTCAACGCTGATTGCAGAGGCTGAGGAACTGGTGGGCTACGGGCTTTATATTGACCTGCTGGGGCCGTTGGCGGCTGGTAAAAAGCGCGCTGATTTTCCACTGGGCGGTGAGGAGGACCGCTGCCGCTATGCTTTGGAACAGGCGGGCAAAGGGCGCAATGTGGCGCTGATTTGCTCGGGCGATGCGGGGATTTATGCCATGGGGGCGCTGGTTTTTGAACTGCTGGACCGTGGGCCGGAGGCGCTGGGCGTGTCTGATGCAGCAAAGCGGGTAGAGGTGGTTTCGACGCCCGGGGTTTCGGCGCTGCAAGGCGCTGCAGCGCGGGCGGGGGCACCGCTGGGGCATGATTTTTGTGCGATCAGTCTTAGCGACCTGCTGACCCCGCGCGCCGATATCGTCAAGCGGTTGAAAGCGGCGGCAGAGGGGGATTTTGTGATTGCCTTCTATAATCCGGTGTCGAAACGGCGGCGGATGTTACTGGCCGAAGCGCGCGATACTTTGCTGGAACACCGTCCCGCCGATACGCCGGTGATGCTGGCGAGCAACCTCGGACGCCCCCAAGAGGCGCTGCGCTATGTAGGACTGGCAGATTTGCAAGTGGATGATGTGGATATGCTGACGGTGGTGCTGGTCGGGTCGAGTAACTCGCGCTTGGCGGAGCTTGGCGAAGGGCCGCGCATGTACACCCCGCGCGGCTATGCACGCAAAATCGACGGGGATCTGGCGGGGTAACCCTGGCCCCCTCCCCATCCCTCCCCCGCAAGCGGGGGCGGGAGGCACAAAGCGGCAAGGGTCACGATTTTCCGTCCCCTCTCCCGCTTGCGGGGGAGGGTTAGGGAGGGGGCAACAAGGTAGAAAGGAACAGGATGACGGTACATTTTATTGGCGCGGGGCCAGGGGACCCTGATTTGATCACCATCAAGGGGCGACGGCTGATCGAGGCCTGTCCGGTGTGCCTCTATGCCGGTTCGCTGGTGCCCGAGGCGGTGGTGGCTTGCGCGCCAGCGGGCGCGCGGGTGCTGGATACGGCTCCGATGACGCTGGATAATACCCACGCCGAGATTGTCGCGGCGCATAAACGGGGGCAGGACGTGGCGCGGGTGCATTCGGGCGACCCTGCGCTTTACGGGGCGATTGCCGAGCAGATCAGGCGGCTGAAGGCGGCGGGAATTCCTTATGACATTACCCCCGGCGTTTCGGCATATAGCGCGGCTGCGGCGGCGATGGGACAGGAGTTGACCATTCCCGAGGTAGCGCAAAGCATTGTGCTCACGCGCGTTTCGATGAAATCGACCGATATGCCATCAGGCGAAACGCTGGAGAATTTCGGGCGCACGGGGGCGACCCTGGTTATTCATTTAGGGATTCGGGCTTTGCGCGAAATCAGGCGGCAACTCGCGCCGTTTTATGGCGATGACTGCGCGGTGGTGGTGGCGTATCGGGTGGGTTGGCCGGACGAGAAGATCATTCGCGGCACGCTGGCCACCATCCACGGGCAGGTGCGGGCCGAGAAGATCACCCGCACGGCGATGGTGTTTATCGGGCCGGCCTTGGAGGCTGCGGATGACTTTAAAGACTCGGCGCTTTATGACCCTGCTATTCCGCACGTATTGCGGCCAAAGGTGAAGGCATGAGCGAATTTGCAAAAGGTGAAGTATGGCTGGTCGGCGCTGGCCCCGGGGATGCGGGGCTGTTGACTTTGCATGCGGTGGAGGCCCTGAGGACCGCCGATGTGGAGATACAAGACGCGCTGAAAAGCGCCAAGGTGCTAGAATATGCGGCGGGTGCGGAACTGGTGTTTTTGGGCAAACGCGGCGGAAAGCCCTCTCCCAAGCAGCCCGAGATCAACGCGCGGCTGGTAGCCGAGGCCAAGGCGGGCAGGCGGGTGGTGCGGCTGAAAGGTGGCGACCCGTTCATGTTTGGCCGTGGCACCGAAGAAGTGCTGGCGCTGGTGGCGGCGGGTGTGAAGTTCCGCGTGGTGCCGGGGATCACGGCGGGCATTGGCGGGCTGGCCTATGCGGGGATTCCGGTGACCTCGCGCGATGTGAATTCCAGTGTGATTTTCCTGACGGGGCATGACCATACAGGCCTTTCGCCCGAGGGGATTGATTGGGCCGCCGTGGGCCACGCGGCGGGGATGATTGTGCTTTATATGGCGATGCGGCACATGGGCGAGATTTCGGATAAGCTGATGGCGGGCGGGCTGTCGGGCGATACGCCGGTGGCGGTGGTGATGCGCGCCTCTATGCCCGAGATGCGGATTCTGGACACTACGCTGGCGCGGGCGGCAAAGGATATCGAGGCGAGCGGGATCGGCGCACCGGCGATTATCAGCATCGGGCGCGGAAACCTGCTGCGGGAACAGATGGCGTGGCTTTAAGCGGGCTGATCATCGCCGCGCCGTCCTCGGGCGCAGGCAAAACGGTGGTGACGCTGGGGCTGTTGCGGGCCCTTGGGCGCGCCGGTGTCGATGTGGCCAGCGCCAAATCGGGGCCGGATTATATCGATCCGGCCTTTCACCGCGCGGCAACGGGCAAAGACTGCATCAATCTGGATGCATGGGCAATGTCGCCAATGGCCCTGCGGGCCATGGCCCATCGGCAACCATCCAACCTGTTGCTGATCGAAGGCGCGATGGGCCTTTTCGACGCCGCGCCCGTGGCTGGCGATCCGTTTGGCAAAGGCTCGGTCGCAGATCTGGCCGTGGCGCTGGACCTGCCGGTCGTGCTGGTGCTGGACGTGGCCCGACAGGCGCAAAGCGTGGCGGCGCTGCTGA
>JALXER010000337.1 GCA_027069385.1 Paracoccaceae bacterium | reverse complement strand
TTTCGGTCAGCAACACGCCGCCATGCACCTTGCGCACCAGCCCGGTTTTTTGCAGTGACTTGATGTTCCGGCGCACAGTTTCATCGGAAACGCCTAGCCGACGCGCCAGATAGCCCACCCTGCACGACCCGCCGGCCAGACGGATTTCCGACAGGATTTCCTGTTCGCGGTGGTTGGTCAGACTGATTTTATCCGGCATGGCCCTTTGCCCTCGTTACCGGATTAGCCTATCGGGGTTTCAATAAAAAGACAATGGTTGTCAGAATCCTGCGGGATATAATGTGGTATTATGTTGACAAACGTGGGAATATACACAAGTTTCGGGATAGTGGCGCCTGCTCGCGCCTCAACAATAACTGGGAGGAGCCTGAAAATGGGCCTGAAACGAAGCAAGACCCTGATGGGGGCCGTTGCCGGCGTGCTGATAGCCAGCGCCGCGATGGCACAAGTTGAATCCACCGATCCGATCAAACTGACGCTGCACGACTGGTCCGGCCAGTTGATCAATACACAGATCATGGGCGCAATATTGGAGGAGGCCGGCTATAACGTGGAATACGTTCAGGCCGATTATATCGCCCAATTTGCCGGATTGAAAACCGGTGATCTGGATCTGGCGATGGAAATATGGGCCACCACCGGCCAGGAGGCGCTGGACGAGGCCGTTGCCTCGGGCAATGTGGTGAATGTGGGCGAAACCGGCCTGCAGGCCATCGAGGAATGGTGGTATCCGCTTTATATGAAGGAACGTTGCCCCGGTCTGCCCGACTGGCAGGCGCTCAAGGCGTGCGCAGCCGAATTTGCCACGGCCGAAACCGCGCCGCTGGGGCGTTATGTCAGCGGGCCGGTCACCTGGGGCGGCTTTGACGAGGAGCGCGTCGCGGCGCTGGATCTGCCGTTCGAGGTAGTCCATGCGGGCACCGATGCCGCCTTGTTTGCCGAGCTGGAATCGGCCTATCAGCGTCAGGCACCGATCGTGCTGTGGGTCTATGTTCCGCACTGGGCACCGGCCAAGTTCGAGGGCGAGTTCGTGGAATTCCCGCCCTATACGCCGGAATGCTATAGCGACCCGTCAGTGGGTATCAACCCCGATGCGGCCTATGACTGCGGCAAGCCTCGCGGCCCGATCTGGAAAGCGGCCTGGGCCGGTTTGCAGGATAAATGGCCCCATGCCTATGACATCATAGAGGCCTATACGCTGAACAACGATGAAATGTCGGCCATGGTGGCGGATGTTGATCTTAACGGCGAAAGCATCGAAGATGTGGTGAACAAGTGGATGGACGATAACGAAGACCGCTGGACGGCCTGGATCGCCCGATAATCCCGACACCCCGGACAGGGCCACACCGGCCCTGTCCATTTTATGCGGATACGACTTTCAATGACAAAACCGGCCAAGCTCGCCTGTAAGGCGCTATGGAAAGTCTATGGCGACAGCACCGCCGTGGGCCATGTTTTCGGCGCAGAAATATTCCCGCCCGATAGCAGCGTTCTGGATAATTTCGGCCTGATCGGCGCGGTTCAGCATGCTTCGCTGGACATTGCCGAGGGCGAGATATTCGTCATTATGGGGCTGTCCGGCTCGGGTAAATCAACGCTGGTGCGCCTGTTGGCCGGCCTGATCAAGCCCAGCTTCGGAGAGATATTCGTAGACGGACAGGATTTGCTCAAAATGTCCGAAAAAGAGCTGATCGAGCTGCGCCGTCACAAGATGGGCATGGTGTTTCAGCATTTTGCCCTGTTGCCGCACCTGAGCGTGCTGCAAAATGTGGCGTTTCCGCTGATTATTCAGGGCATGGACAAACCGTCGGCGCAGGGGCGCGCGGCCGAGGTGATCAAACTGGTGGGGCTGGAGGGGCGCGAGCACTATTTCCCGCGCGAACTGTCGGGCGGGCAGCAGCAACGGGTCGGGATTGCGCGATCGCTGGCGGTAGAGCCGGAATTGTGGTTTCTGGATGAGCCGTTCTCGGCGCTCGACCCGCTGATCCGGCGTGAAATGCAGGACGAATTTTTGCGCCTACAGGCGATGCTTAAAAAAACCATCGTGTTTATCACCCATGATTTTGACGAGGCGATCCGGCTGGCTGACCGCATTGCCATTATGAAGGATGGTTGCATCGTGCAGGTGGACACGCCCGAAGGGCTGGTGCTGGACCCGGCCACCGATTATGTGCGCGAATTTACCCGTCATATCCCGCGTGACAAGGTGGTAAGCATCGGGGCGATCATGCAGCAGGGCGACGGCGCGGGCGACGGGATACCGGCCAGCGCGCCCATTGCCGAGGTGGCAAAGCAGGTGGTGGCCAGCGATGTGCCGCTGCGGGTGATCGATGCAGCGGGGGCGCCGGTTGGCAAGGTGGACCGCGAGGCGGTTATCGCCGTTCTGGTGGGTGAATGAGCGCGCGCCTTGGCATATGGCTCGGCCTGTTTGGCCTGACGCTGGGGCTGTCGCTGACCAGCCTTGGCCCCGACTGGCTGCGCGTCTATCCCGATGCGTGGGTGTTGCCGCTAAAGGACAGCATTTCGGGCGCGATGAAATGGCTGGTCGAGCAGGCGAATTTTGGGCTGTTCACCTTTACACAGGCAACGCGCGGGCTGGCATGGCTGATCGAGCAACCCTATAATCTGGTGCGCAACCTGCTGGAAAGCGGCTTTATGGACGGGGTGGGCCGACGGGCCGAACAGATCGTGCCGCCGGTCAGTTGGCTGGCAGTAATTGCCGCCGTGGTGGCGCTGGGGCATTACGCCAAAGACTGGATTCTGGCGCTGGTCGTCGGGCTGGCTTTTACCTATCTGGCGGTGTTTGGCCAGTGGGAAAGCGCCATGGTTACGCTGGCCTCGGTGTTGATCGCGGTGCCGATTGGCGTGGGTGTGGGGCTGTGGCTGGGCATTCTGGCCTATCGGCACCGCTCGTTCGAGCTGATCCTGAAGCCGGTGCTGGACCTGATGCAGACCATTCCGATTTTTGCCTATCTGGTGCCGATCCTGTTCATGTTCGGGTTCGGGCCGGTTTCGGCGCTGGTTGCCACGGTGATCTATGCCATGCCGCCCATGGTGCGCATCACCATCATGGCCCTGCACGGTGTCGACCCCGAGGTGGTGGATTTTGGCACCATGGCGGGTTGCAACCGGCGGCAGATGACCTGGCGCATCCTGATTCCGGCGGCGCAAAAGCACCTGATGGTCGGGGTCAATCAGGTGATCATGCTTAGCCTGAATATGGTGATTATCGCCTCGATGATTGGCGCGGGCGGGCTGGGGTTCGACGTGTTGTCGGCTCTGCGCCGGTTGCAGATCGGCAAGGGATTCGAGGCCGGCATTGCCATTGTCGTGCTGGCCATCGCCATTGACCGCCTGTCGCAAGCCTTTGCCGAGCGCGCCGGACGCATCACCGCCAAGCCAACCGGGCCGCTATGGCGGCGCTATCCGCGCAGCACCCTTGTGCTGGGTGTGCTGGTGATCACCGGCCTTTTGGGGCTGGTCTGGCCGGTTTTCCAGACCTTCCCCGAACGTTCGGCCCTGACGACCGGGTCTTTCTGGAATGACGGGATCAAATACCTGAACATCAACTTTTTCGACACGTTCGAGGCGGTCAAGCTATTCTTCCTCAACTTTTTCATGCTGCCGGTCAAACGGTTCTTCCTCGGGATTCCGTGGCCGTGGGCGCTGGTCATGATCACCGCGCTTGGCTGGCGCTTTGGCGGTTGGCGGCTGGCGCTTATGGCGCTGGTCATGGCGGCGCTGATAGTGGTGACGGGGCTGTGGGAAAAGGCGATGATCACCGTTTACCTGTGCGGGGCCTCGGTGGTGATTGCCAGCGTGATCGGCATTCCGGTCGGGGTGCTGGCCGGAGTCAGCGCCCGCGCCGGTTCGGTTATCGGCGTGGTGATCGACACCTTGCAGACCTTGCCGAGCTTTGTCTATCTGATCCCCGTGGTCATGCTGTTTCGCATCGGCGATTTCACCGCCATGGTGGCCATTGTGGCCTATGCCGTGGTGCCCGCGGTGCGTTATGCCGCGCACGGGGTGCGCCATGTGTCGGGCAACCTGATAGAGGCGGGCGTGGTTTGCGGCTGCACCCGAACGCAGATCCTGCGCCATATCCGCCTGCCCCTTGCCCTGCCCGAGATTCTGCTGGGCCTGAACCAGACCATCATGCTTGCCCTGTCGATGCTGGTCATTACCGCCCTTGTGGGCACCCGCGATCTGGGGCAAGAGGTCTATATCGCGCTGGTCAAGGCCGATGTCGGGCGCGGAATCGTCGCCGGACTTGCCATTGCCTTTATCGCCATCATTGCCGACCGGATGATCACCGCCGGTGCCAAAGCAGCCCGCATTCGTTACGGATTGGAGGAAACCCATGGATAGTGTTGAAACCAGAATACGCAATCTCGGGTTCTGGAAGGGGGAAATCGACATCGCTCCGCTGGGGGGCGGGCGTACCAACCTCAACTTTGTGATCAAAGACGAGTTCACCAAATATGTGCTGCGCGTGGGCACCGATATTCCCGAACACCATGTCATGCGTTTTAACGAAATCGCCGCAAGTCGCGCCGCCCACGCTGCCGGTATTTCGCCTACGGTGCAGTATTCCAAGGATGGCATGACCATCCTAAGCTATATCGAGTGCAAAACCCTTGACGAACCCGACGTGCGCAACCCTGCCTATCTGGAGCGCATCATCCCCCTGATGAAGTCCTGTCATCACAACGTGCCCAACTATCTGCGCGGGCCGGTGCTGATGTTCTGGGTGTTTCACGTTATCCGCGACTATGCCGCCACCCTGCGCCAGCATCACAGCCCGTATGTGAACCGGCTGGATGATTTCCTGAAGATTGCGCGCCAGTTGGAAAAGGCGGTGGGCAAGGTCGAAATCGTGTTTGGCCATAACGATTTTATGGCGGCCAATATCCTTGATGACGGCGCGCGCCTGTGGCTGATCGACTGGGATTATGCGGGGTTCAACTCGCCTTTGTTCGACCTTGGCGGGCTGGCCAGCAATAACGGGCTGGATGGCGATTGTGAACGCTGGATGTTGGAGAACTACTTTGAAACGCTGGCACCCGATGACCTGCTGCACCGCTATTACGCGATGAAATGCGCGTCATTGCTGCGCGAAACCATGTGGAGCATGGTATCCGAATCCATTTCCGACCTCGATATCGATTACGCCGCGTATACGGCAGAAAACCTGACGCGGTTCACCCGTGCTTTTGAAACCTATCAGCAAAGCTAATGCCATGAAAACCATTCCGAATTCCAGCAAGACCGTCATTATCGGCGGCGGCATCATCGGGTGCTCTACCGCTTATCATCTGGCCAAAATGGGGGTCGAGGTCACGGTGCTGGAGCGCAAAAAGCTGACATCCGGCACCACGTTTCACGCGGCGGGGCTGGTGGGGCAGTTGCGCTCCAATGCCAATATCACCCAGCTTTTGGGCTATTCGGTGGACCTGTATAACAGCATAGAGGCCGAAACCGGCCTTGGCACCGGCTGGAAGATGAATGGCGGTTTGCGCCTGGCCTGCAACCCCGAACGCTGGACCGAGGTCAAACGTCAGGCCACCACCGCGCATTCGTTCGGCTTGCAGATGGACTTGCTGACCCCGTCCGAGGCGCAGGAGCTGTGGCCGCTGATGAACGTTGACGACGTGATCGGCGCTGCGTTCATGCCCACCGACGGGCAGGCGAACCCGTCCGACATAACGCAGGCTTTGGCCAAGGGCGCGCGCATGGCGGGGGCGCAGATTTTTGAGGATTGTAAGGTCACGGACCTTGAGATCGACAAAGGGCGGATTGTTGCGGTGATCACCGAACAGGGCCGGATTGCCTGCGAAAAGGTGGTGGTTTGCGCGGGGCAGTGGACCCGCGATTTTGCCGGCCGGTTTGGCGTGAACGTGCCGCTGGTCAGCATGGAACACCAGTATATGATGACCGAACCGATCAAAGGCATGCCCAAAAACCTGCCCACGCTGCGCGACCCCGACCGCCTGACCTATTACAAGGAGGAGGTCGGCGGGCTGGTCATGGGCGGCTATGAAAACAACCCGATACCCTGGGCGGTGAACGGCATCCCGAAGGGGTTCCACTATACCTTGCTTGACAGCAATTTCGACCATTTCGAACCGCTGATGGAACTGGCGCTGGGCCGCGTGCCCGCGCTGGAAACCGCCGGGATCAAAACCCTGACCAACGGGCCGGAGAGCTTTACCCCCGACGGCAATTTCATCATTGGCGAGGCCCCCGAGCTGCGCAACTTTTTTGTCGGCGCGGGTTTTAACGCCTTTGGCATTGCTGCGGGCGGGGGCGCGGGCATGGCGCTGGCCGAATGGGTGCGCAATGGCGAACCGCCCTATGACCTCTGGTCCGCCGATATCCGCCGTTTTGGCCGCCCGCACCGCGATACTGACTGGGTGCGCACCCGCACCGTAGAGGCCTATGGCAAGCATTACACCATGGCCTGGCCGTTCGAGGAACACGATAGCGGCCGCCCGTGCCGCAAATCGCCGCTTTACGACACATTGGCCACGCAAGGCGCCTGTTTTGGCGAGAAACTGGGCTGGGAGCGCCCGAACTGGTTCGCCACCAAGGGGCAGGAGCCGCGCGATATTTACAGTTTCGAACGCCAGAACTGGTTTGACAATGTAGGGGCCGAGCATCGCGCCTGTCGTAACGCGGCGGTGTTGTTTGACCAGACCAGCTTTGCCAAGTTTGCCCTGAAAGGCCCCGATGCGCTGGCGGCGCTGAACTGGATTTGCGCCAATGATGTTGACAGGCCGGTCGGGGCGCTGGTCTATACCCAGATGCTCAACGACAAGGGCGGTATCGAATGTGATTTGACCGTGGCCCGCGTGGCCGAGGATGAATTCTATATCGTCACCGGCACCGGCTTTGCCACCCATGATTTTGACTGGATCAGCCGCAATATTCCCGACGGCCTGAACTGCCAGTTGTTCGATATCACCTCGGCCAATGCGGTGCTGTCGCTGATGGGGCCACGGGCGCGCGATATTCTGGGCGCGGTAACGCGCGATGATGTCAGCCATGCGGGCTTTGCCTTTGGCACCCATAAAACCGTTTCAATTGCCGCCTGTCCGGTGATGGCGCTGCGGGTCACTTATGTGGGCGAGCTGGGCTGGGAGCTGCACCTGCCGGTCGAATACGCCACCGCCGTTTATGCGGCGCTGATGGAAGCCGGCAAAGCCCACGGGCTGGTCAATGCCGGCTATCGTGCCATAGAAAGCCTGCGGCTGGAGAAGGGCTATCGTGCCTGGGGCAGCGATATCGGCCCCGACCACACCCCGTTCGAGGCGGGGCTGGGCTGGGCGGTAAAACTGCGCAAGGACATGCCGTTCAAAGGGCGCAAGGCAATGCAGGCGCAAAAGGACAGCGGCGTTAATAAGCTGATGGCGTGCTTTACCTGCGGGCCAGAGGTGATTTTGCAAGGCCGCGAGACCATCTATCGCAACGGCGCGCGCGTCGGTTGGCTGACCTCGGGCGGGTTCGGGTATACGCTGGGGCAATCGATCGGGTACGGCTATGTGCGCGATGCTGGCGGGGTAGATGCGGATTTTGTGCTTGGGGGTAATTACGAACTGGAAGTCGCCACCAAGCGCGTGCCCTGCACGGTGCAGCTTGGGCCGCTATATGACCCGAAAATGGAACGTATCAAGTCCTGACCGGGCTCCTGTCTCTTCAGGGAGCCGTAAACGGCCCCCTTCATCAACAGGCTTTGCCCGCCGGGCAAAGGAGAAACGGATAGGTCAGGATCGGGAATTTCCGCTCCAGGACATGCCCATGTAACAATCTTCGGCGCGGAGTTCGTCCAGCATCTGGTTCAGGCGCTTTTGCTGCGTGGCGTCGCGCTTGGCGCGGTTGATCCAGCCCAGATAATCGTTGCGCTGGTACGGGGGGCGTGCCTCGTAAGCGCCCGTCAGTCCGGCATCCTGCAAGGCGGCGCGAACAGGTTCGGTCATGGGGTTCAAGGCGCGGGTAAGGGTTTTGCGGGTCATGGGAAAATATAGGGCGCATCCGGCCTTCGGGTCAAGGCGGCAGTTTGGTGGGTAATCCCGACCGGCTCCTGCACTACAGGGGTAAAAATGCTGACGAATGATATATCTTTGCTCCAGGGGGAATAATATTTCGATTTTGCAAGCAAGATCGGAATATTGGATTTTTTATGCGAAATATCTTTGTAGTCGGGTAATTTAGTTGGTGCTTTTATTCGGAACATCCTAGAAAAACCGGGCCTGTGACAGGGTGGATAACCGGCAAATTCAATTGGGTCAGAAAAAGGCATTGGAAGACTATGATGCTTGCTGCGTCCAACAAAAAGGCCCCTTTGCCGGATGACATCCGGAACGCCAAAGGGGGCATACCTTTGGTTTCACTTACGGCTTACACGACGCCAATGGCACAGATGATGGATGCACATTGCGATTTTGTCCTTGTGGGCGACAGCGTCGGGATGGTCTTGCATGGCTTGCCCTCGACATTGGGTGTGACCATGGAAATGATGATCATGCATGGTCAGGCGGTGGCCCGCGGGCTGAGCCGGGCGATGATGGTTGTTGATATGCCGTTTGGCTCCTACGAGCAAAGCCCGCAACAGGCTTTTGAAAACGCGGCGCGTTTGATGCGCGAAACCCGGGCCGGAGCGGTCAAGCTGGAAGGGGGGTGTCATATGGCCGAAACGATTGCCTTTCTGACGGCGCGGGGCATTCCGGTGATGGCCCATATTGGCCTGACTCCACAATCTGTCAACACATTGGGCGGCTACAAGGTGCAAGGCCGCGAGGCGCAGGCCGCCCTGATTCTGGCCGATGCCAAAGCCGTAGCCGATGCCGGTGCTTTTGCGGTTGTTCTGGAGAAAATCCCGCAAACACTGGCTGACCGGATCACCAGGGCCGTGGCGATTCCGACCATAGGTATCGGGGCATCGGTTGGGTGCGATGGCCAGATCCTTGTGGTTGATGACATGTTGGGTTTGTTTACCGCGTTCAAGCCCGGGTTTGTGAAACGCTATGCGACGCTGGGCATTCAGGGCGAGGCAGCCATTGCCTGTTATGCGGACGAGGTCCGAAACCGGCGCTTCCCAGCGGCTGAACATATGTTCGCAACCAAGTCCCCCTGAAAGGCAAAGCAACCATGACAGCCCCGATCGTCCGCACCAAAGAAAAGCTGCGCACCTTGACAGAAAAATGGAAAGCAAACGGCGAAAGTGTCGGCATTGTTCCGACCATGGGTGCCTTGCATCCGGGGCATCTTTCGTTGGCACAAGCGGCCCGGAAAGCCACGGACCGGGTAATTATAACCATCTTTGTAAACCCCAAACAATTCAACAACCCCGATGATCTGGAAAACTATCCGCGCACCGAACAGGATGACGCGCGCAAGCTGGCCCCGATTGGGGTGGATGTGCTCTATGTGCCGGAAGTCGATCAGATTTACCCCGCCGGATTTGCAACCAGTATTTCGGTAAACGGGCTGACAGATGTGCTGTGCGGTGCCCACCGTCCGGGTCATTTTGATGGTGTGGCAACGGTGGTTGCCAAACTGTTTATCCAAACGGGTGCAGACATGGCCTTTTTCGGGAACAAGGATTTCCAGCAACTCCAAATTGTGCGGCGTATGGCGGCGGATCTGGATATCCCGATTGATGTGATCGGCTGCCCCACCATTCGCGAAGACGGCGGCCTGGCGATGTCCTCGCGCAACCTGCTTTTGTCGGATCGCGCCCGCATCTATGCGCCCGTGCTTTCAGAAGTGATGGCAGATATGGCAACAGATTTGCGCGCGGGCAAGGCCATGGCCGACCTGCAGGAAGCAGCCCTTGACCGTCTGGAACAGGCCGGGTTCGCATCCGTGGATTATCTTGAACTGCGTGCCTCAAATGATCTTGCCTTGTTAGAGACACCCAGCCGCCCGTCACGCCTGTTTGCCGCAGTATTGCTGGCGGGTGTCCGGTTAATTGACAATATCGAGGTTTGAAAAGCAAATCCGGCGGTGGTGGTGTCGGAATAATGGATCCTGACCCCAGGTCGTGTTGACATTCACTTTGCCCATTTTATCGCTGCAACGCGATACAGGAATCCTGCATAGTTTCTTACGAGTTTGTCGTAACGTGTTGCGATGCGGTGGAAGTGTTTGATTTTAGAGAAGAAACGCTCGACCAGATTACGCTCCTGATATAATTCCTTGTCCGGATGCCGCCATTGGGCCGTGGTCTTTCGCCCTGGAATGACGGGTGTTGCACCACAACGTTTAACCGCAGCGATAGCATTTTGCCCGTCATACCCTTTGTCGTTTGGCTATACCGAAATACCACTGGTTGCCCTTCTTTGACTGGCTCATGGCCGGGTCGCGCCTGCTATGTATGTCATAAAGCGCCTCCTCGGCCCCGGGGTCGGAAAGCCCGTACCATTGCTGCAGGAAATAAATCCGAAGCATCACCGAAAGGGGCTTCTGCGGGCGGCCCTTGCGCGGACGCGTGTAATGCGGCGCGATCAACGCTTCCAGTCGCGACCACGGCACAACGCGTTTTGAAACTTGTTTCAAAACGCACCCGGTCTAGCTGCGACCGAACAGGCGTTCGATATCGGACAGGTTCAGTTCGACATAGGTCGGGCGGCCGTGGTTGCATTGGCCGGAGTGCGGGGTTGCTTCCATCTGGCGCAGCAGGGCATTCATTTCATCGGCGCTCATACGGCGGCCCGAGCGGATCGAGCCGTGGCAGGACATGCGGCTGAGCACCGCATCGATCTGCGCCCGCAAGGTCTGACTGTTGCCCAGATCAGCCAGTTGGTCGGCCACGTCGCGGATCAGCGCCTGCGCATCGATTTCACCCAGAATTGCCGGCGTTTCGCGCACACAAAGCGTCCCTTCGCCAAAGGCTTCATAGACCAGCCCCAGCGCCGCCATATCCTGCGCCGCATCCAGCAGGCGGGTCAGGTCGTCGGCGGGCAGGTCGATGATTTCGGGGATCAGCAACGCCTGCGAGGCAACCCCCTTGGCCTGCATCTGCGCCTTTAACCGCTCGTATACCAGCCGTTCATGGGCGGCATGCTGGTCGACAATCACCATGCCGGTAGCCGTTTGCGCGATAATATAGTTCTCGTGCAGTTGCGCCCGCGCCACGCCCAGCGGCAGGTCGGCCATCGCCGGCGTTTCATCGATTACCGGCGTTTCCACCCGCCCCGAGCCCCATGCGCCTGCTTCGGCAAATCCCGCCACGGGCGGGGGGGGCGCATAGCGTTGCGGGCGGGCCTGCATCTGGTAAACCGGCGCGTCGGGCCGTTCGGGCTGCATGGCCCCCAGCGTCGCATCGGCCACGGTGCTGGAGGCACGGTGCCCCGCCTCGGCCAGCGCATGGCGCAGCCCCGAAACGATCAGCCCGCGCACGATACCCGGCTCGCGAAACCGTACTTCGGCCTTGGCCGGATGCACGTTCACATCGACCATTTCC
>JALXER010000336.1 GCA_027069385.1 Paracoccaceae bacterium | reverse complement strand
GGCTTATCGTAAGTTTCTGATCAGCGGCGACAGTGACGCGGTGTTGCAATTCCAACCTGTCACGGGAGGTTCAACCTTCGGGGATCGGAAGTTCTATCTGTATGATGGCGGATATGACGCGACGCACAAAAACGCATTTATTTTGCTGGATGGCTATTTCGAAAACCTGCTGATTTACTATGACGCGCGGAACCTGACCGCGAAAGATGAAATCGGCCACATCCGGCTTTACGGCGACGCCACATCGCAGGCCATTGAGGCGCGCGGCTGTGCGTTCTGGGCGGACGGGGTAACGTCAAATACAGCCGATCACACAATCACAGCCATTACCCAAGCAAGCCCTGCGGTTATCACATCGGCGGGTCACGGGCTGGTTGATGGGCAGAGGGTTTACCTGACCGGCATTGTCGGCATGACCGAACTTAACGGCTTGGCGGCGCGTGTATCAGCCGCCACAGCGGACACTTTCGCGGTTGTGGACGATAGCGGTGCCAATATAGATTCCACCGCCTACACGGCCTATACAAGCGGCGGCACGGTCACAGAACACACCTACTCGGTTTTGCACACAGACACCGGGGCGGTGAACGGGTCAGAGTGCAAGTATTGGCATTGCCGGATTCATAATTTCGGCACGTTGCGGGTGAACAGCAACCCGCAGGCCGTGGATTTTGTCATGGACGAGTGCGACGCATGGCTGATCTATGACCACTTCATGATTGTGACTTCCACCGGCGGGGTTGGCGTTCGGGTCAATGGTGGGTCATGGATTTACGAGACGACCAGCCCACTTGCCCCTCAATACCTTGCAAGCGTGACCGGCGGCGGAATCGGGGTAGGGAATTACACATTCGATTGCACTGGGATCAAATTCGAACTTCGCAGCGCCGGGGGCGCGCTGATCGGGGCGGAAACGCAAACAGGCTCACTTGTGGCCACGTTTGACAAATGTAACTTTGACGGGTCTATCACGGGAACGCGAACGGTCACAAAGCTGCACAGCCGCAAGGTTGTCCGGTTCAATGATTGCACCATCCCAAGCGAATTCCAGTTTGATTTTATTGCGCCTGACAGCATCAATGGAGCCTATTCTTGGTCTAACGCGAATATGGGGCTGGTGCATATGACCAGTTGCACGTTTAGCGCGGATATGTCCCAGAGCATGACCACGCTGGGCGCGGCGGGGCGGGTTGTCGCAGATGATTGCCAATTCGTGACCGGAGTTGGTGGCGCTTACCCGATGGCGGTAGATTTTGACAGCAACCCGAATAATGGCGGCTATGCGGAAATGCAGCCGAAGGTCAAAACGGTCCAGATCAAACCAAGGCAATCTCCTTGGTATCTAAGCCGAGATTTCGAAGTTGATCTGCCATACGGTGCGCAACTTGTGAAAATCGAGGTGCACAGACCTGCGGCGGCATCCGTTACCACGGTTCGCAACATGGAAGTAAAGGACGGTGACGGGGTTGTCTTTGCAACAGATGCAACGGCGGAAAACGCGGATCAGTTTATCAATGTTGATCTGACCGGCCTTGACCGGGCGAAATCACGCACCACGGCGAACGAGCGGCGCATCATCGTAAGCGTTCCCAGCCTGACCAATTACACGCGCGGCGGATACGCTGTGGCGCACTATATCTAGGTTCCTGCTGCCGCCAATAGGCAGCGTCAGCCAAATTAATGGGGATAATTGAATGAACGACGAATACAGATATTGGCTGGCGATTGTTGGCGCTATGGGTTGGGTTTACGCCCGGCATAAGGACAAGCCGTTCTTTGAGCGGATGATCGTGGTTTTGACCTCGGGCGCTTTGGGGGTAGGCACTGGGATCGAATTGGCGGATTGGGCTGGCATTGGGCCTATAGCGCCAAGCGCCCTGCTGATTGTGATTATTTGGGCGGCACTGGACATTAGCATGACTGTGCTGGCTGACCGAGAGGAATTCAAAAAGGCATTCTGGAAAAGAATCGGAGGTGGAAAGTAATGGAAAACACCAAAGAGGCACTACGGCGGCATAACGTCCCAAGTATGTGGATTGTTTTATTCGCCCTGATTGCGCTGGTTGCTCACGGGATTATTACCGGCAGCCCATCTGACTATGAGGCCGACAGGGTGGAGCAAAGCCGATGAGCAAACAAGACGTAAAAATCTGGCAAAAGGCCCTGCGCGATGGCGGGTTCTATTCCGGCCGCATTGACGGTGATTTCGGGGCGGGCACACGGCGGGCGTCATTCGAGGCAATCGCGCCTTGGCACAAAACCGGCGCGGTGGCTGGCCCAACGGCCGAACTGGTCATGACGAACCAGAATGCAATCCGCAACAAACCGATCACGGAAAACCTGAAGCGCAAACTGATCAAGGCTGTGACTGACGTTTACGGGACCGGTTGCCGGATCAGCGTTTATTCGGGCGGGCAGGATCGCAAAGGCCACGGCAAGCGTCGCACCGGTTCGGTCCGGCATGACGACTATGGCAACGGTGGGCGCGCCGCTGACTGCTACATCTACCTGCGGGGCCGCAAGCTGTTTGGCAAGGAGCTGGCAAAGCTGGGGCAGCACTGGCTTGCATCCGGCTATGGCGCCTGCGGGCTGGAAATGGCCACGGGCGGAATTCATCTGGACGAATGGACCACACCGCCAAAAGGCGGCGGCATGTTCTGGGCCTACAAATATTCAGACGGCAAGCCGTGGGGCGAGGCCGTCCGGCGGATGCTGGAGGCGGGCGCACGCGGGGAGTTTCCAAAATGACCATCCCATACAGGGACAGGACAGAATGATCGGCCTGCGCACATATCTCGCTCTGGGGCTGGCTACAGCGGCGTTAGCTGTTGGCGGGTATGTCTGGTCACTTCGGGCCGAAATAGCCGTAGCCCGCTCCCAGATCGCCGGATATGAGCGTTCCATCGCCACCCTGACACGTCAAGCGGAACAATCCGCCCTTGCCCGCCGCGTCGAGGCTGCCCGCGCCGAGCGGTATGCCGAACGCGCCGCCACCCTGAACGCCCAGATTGAAGCCATTTTAACAGGAGACATACCGGATGCGGACCTTGATCCTCGCATTGCCGATTATATTAACGGCCTGCGACAAACCGACTGAATACGTCGAGGTCGCGCCGGACATTCCGGCAGAGACGTTGACGCCATGCCCGATCAGTGACCGGCAGGTTTCAACCGTCAAGGATTTGGCGGCCCTGGCAACAGAACATCTGCGCGCGGCCGAGTGCGCAAACGGCAAGATTGAAGCCATCAAACAGATTTTGGATAAGGAAAATTCAAGTGCCGCGCAATCAGGGATTGGTCGTGGTTGATAAAAACTGGGTGAAACTTCGCCGGTGACCCGCACGATTTGGTGGGTTCGGTTCTGGGCCTATCGCCGCCTCTGGGATTTTGCCACTCACATTATTTGCCCGCCTGATCTGCGCAGCGCGTTAATCGCGCTCGATAAATACGATTATGAACGCTTAAAAAGGAGCCTTTGAAAATGGCGCATTACACAACAACAAGAGAA
>JALXER010000335.1 GCA_027069385.1 Paracoccaceae bacterium | reverse complement strand
GCCTTGGCCACCCCTGCCCGACACGCGGTATTCGTGGGCCGAGGAGCGTTTGCCAAAGCCCCCCGAGGTGATGGTCAGGATCCATTCTTCGAGCGCGGCCAGTTCGTTGAACCGTTCCTCGCTAAGCGGCGTTTCGATATCGGGGCCATCCTCGCGGCGCATTTTGAAATAGGTGGCGCGTTCTTCGGGGGTTGCATCGACGTGGCGCAGGACCGACATCGAGACCACCTCATCCCCTTTGGCCAGCCGGATACCGCGCACGCCGGTGCTGTCGCGGCCTTTGAACACCCGCACATCGGGCACCGGAAAGCGGATCGCCTTGCCCTGCGCCGTGGTCAGCATAAAGTCGTCGCCCTCGTCGCACATTTGCGCGTTGATCAGGCGCATGCCTTCGTCCAGCTTCATCGCGATCTTGCCATTGGCGCGCACATTGGTGAAATCCGACAGGGCATTGCGCCGCACGCCGCCCTGATTGGTGGCAAAGACGATTTGCAGGTCGCTCCATTCGTCTTCGGGGCGGTCCACGGGCATGATGGCAGCGACGCTGACACCGGTCGGAATCGGCAGGATATTGACCAGCGCCTTGCCGCGTGCATTGCGGCCACCGCGTGGCAACCGCCAGGTTTTGAGCATATAGACCATGCCTTCGGAGGTGAAGAACAGCAGCGGGGTGTGGGTGTTGGCGACAAACAGGGTCGTCACGAAATCTTCTTCTTTGGTGGACATGCCCTGCAGGCCCTTGCCACCGCGTTTCTGTTCGCGGAATTCGTCGAGCGGGGTGCGCTTGATATAGCCCGAATTGGTCACGGTCACCACCATGTCTTCGCGCTCTATCAGGTCCTCGTCATCCATATCGGCGGCATGGTCCACGATCTCGGAGCGGCGCGGCACCGCGAACAACTCGCGCACTTCGGTCAACTCGTCGGCGATAATCGCCATGATCCGTTCACGCGACCGCAGGATGTCAAGGTAATCGGTGATCTTGCCGGCCAGTTCGGCCAACTCGTCGGTGACCTCTTGCACGCCCATGGCGGTCAGGCGCGCGAGGCGCAATTCCAGAATGGCGCGGGCCTGGGTTTCGGACAGGTTATAGGTGCCGTCCGCGTTCATCTTGTGGCTGGGGTCGTCGATCAGGCTGATATAGCTGGCGATATCCTGCGCGGGCCAGCGCCGGGTCATCAATTTTTCGCGCGCCTCGGCGGGGTTGGCGCTGGCACGGATGGTCGCAACAATTTCATCGACATTGGACACGGCCACGGCCAGACCGCACAGGATATGCGAGCGCTCGCGGGCTTTGCGCAGTTCATAGGCGGTACGGCGCGCCACCACTTCTTCGCGAAAACGGATGAACTCGCTCAGGAATTTCTTGAGGTCCAGCGTTTCGGGGCGGCCGTGGTTAAGCGCCAGCATGTTGCAGCCAAAACTGGTTTGCAGCGGCGTAAAGCGGAATAGCTGGTTCAGCACCACCTCGGCGGTCGCGTCGCGTTTCAGCTCGATCACCACACGCACGCCGAACCGGTCGGATTCGTCCTGCACATGGGCGATACCCTCGACCTTTTTGTCGCGGGCCAACTCGGCGATCTTTTCGATCATGGTGGCCTTGTTGACCTGATAGGGGATCTCGGTAACGATGATCGCGTAACGGTCCTTGCGGATTTCCTCTACCTTGGTGCGCGCCCGCGTCACCACCGAGCCGCGCCCCTCGCGATAGGCCTTTCGGGCGCCGTGATTGCCAAGGATGATGCCGCCGGTGGGATAGTCGGGCGCGGGGATGTATTCGATCAGGTCGTCAACGGTCAGATCGGGGTTTTCCATCAGGGCAAGGGTGCCGTCGATGACTTCGCCCAGATTGTGCGGCGGAATGTTGGTGGCCATGCCTACGGCAATACCGCCCGCGCCATTGACCAGCATGTTGGGGAACCGCGAAGGCAGCACGGTGGGTTCGCTATCCTTGCCGTCATAGTTTTCCTGAAAATCGACCGTATCCTTGTCGATATCGGCCAGCAGGAAATTGGCCACCTTTTGCATGCGCACTTCGGTATAGCGGAACGCCGCCGCCTTGTCCCCGTCCATGGAGCCAAAGTTGCCCTGCCCGTCGAGCAGCGGCACCGACATGGAGAAATCCTGCGTCATGCGCACCAAGGCGTCATAGATCGAGGCATCGCCGTGCGGGTGGTACTTACCCATCGTGTCCGAAACCGGACGGGCGGACTTGCGATAGGGTTTGTCAAAGGTGTTGCCGACCTCGTTCATGGCGTACAAAATGCGCCGGTGCACCGGCTTCAGGCCGTCGCGCAGGTCGGGAATGGCGCGGCTGACGATCACGCTCATGGCGTAATCGAGATAAGAGGTTTTCATCTCCGACTCGATGGCGACATTGGGGCCATCATAGACGTATTTTTCCGGCTGCTCGCCGTCCTGGTTGTTGTTCTCGTCGCTCACGAAAGGTCCGCCCTGTTCATCCACAATATGTTGTGGTTTAATATACGTTATCGCAACCGTTAGCGCAATCTATTGATCAGCTTTTTCAACGTATGAATCCGGACAAGGGCCACCGATGATCCCCGCCATAATCCATCAAACCTGGCGCAATAGCGATTTACCGGTTCCCACGCGTTTGCCGCAAAGCTGGCAGGACAAAAACCCCGCTTGGGAATACCGGTTCTGGACAGATGCGGACCTGGAAAATCTGGTCAGGGCGCATTATCCCGATTTGCTCGACCTGTATCTGGGCGTGGCAAAGCCGGTGCAGCGGGCCGATATCGCGCGCTATCTGATCATGCACCGTTTTGGCGGGCTTTATGCCGATATCGACACCGAATGTCTGGCCTCGCTGGATTTTCTTTTAGGTGAATCGCGCGTGGTCCTAAGCGAGGAACCGCGCGAGCACTGGGACATTGCCCGACTTCGTGCCATGCCTTACCTGTTGTTCAACGGTACCTTTGCCAGTCCGGCGGGGCACAGGTTCTGGGATCATGTGATTACGGTGCTGAAACGGCAGAAGAACGCGCGCAAGGATGTTCTGGAAAGCACGGGGCCGCTCATGTTTTCCGGCGCGGCGCAAAGCTTTGACAGCCCCGAGCAACTGGCGATCAGCTCGTGCCATCTGTTCAACCCGATGTGTAAGGATGGCAGCACAAGCAACTCTGCGCCCGGTGGGGCATTTGCGCAGCACCGCGCCTCGGTGCATTTCTGGGACGGGTCATGGCTTGATGCGCGCAGCATATCGCCGCTGAAACGGGTAAACCGGTGGCTGGACCACCTGCGAAAACCGATCTGGCAGGGCATCTATTTGGCGACCCGCGGGCGGGCGCTGAACAAGGCGGGGGTTGGGGTGGACAAGGCCCGGCTGGCCGCGCCATTACCCAAGGGCGATACGCCGGAAATAGCCGTACTGATACCGGTGCGCGACGCGGCGCAGCATTTGCCAAGGTGCTTTGAATTGCTGTTGGGGCTGGATTACCCAAAAAACCGCCTGAAACTGGTATTTTGCGAAGGCGACAGCCGCGATAATACGGTT
>JALXER010000334.1 GCA_027069385.1 Paracoccaceae bacterium | reverse complement strand
CTGACCCGCGTGCATGGCGGCGCAATTCCGCCCGCTTCGGTGATCAATCCGGGCTATAAGGAACGCTCGCAACTGGCAATCCCCGAGAAAGAGGCCATGGCGGCGCATTGTGCCAGCAAAATCCCCGATGGCGCGTCGATATTCCTGAATATCGGCACCACGACCGAAGCGGTGGCGCGGGCCTTGCTTAACCATAAAAACCTGATGGTGATTACCAATAATTTCAACGTTGCCAAGATATTGTCCACCTCGCCCCATTGCGAGGTCATCGTGACCGGCGGAGTGCTGCGCCGCTCGGATGGCGGGCTGGTGGGCGACGTGGCAACCGAGATCATCCGGCAATTCAGGGCCGATTACGCGGTGATCGGTATTGCCGCCATTGCGCAGGACGGCACCCTGCTGGACCACGACTTTCGCGAGGTGCGGGTCACGCAGGCAATCATCGAAAACGCCGGACAGGCCTTTTTGATGGCCGATGCGATCAAATACAACCGGCGCGCGCCGGTGCGCATTGCCAGCCTTGCCGATATGGACGCCTTTTTCACCGACAGCCCGCCGCCCGCACGCATCGCGCGGCTGTGCGATGATAACGATGTCGCGGTGCATATCGCCAAATAGCGCATAAACTTTGGTCATAATCCGCCGGTATCGGCATTGCGGGATATTGAATTTCCAACCGTTTCGCGTATCTGCATGCCGACCCAATCGAAAAGAGTTCACCATGACCAAAACCCCTACGGGCTATTCCCGCCTGCAAATCGCCCTGCACTGGGGCATCGCCGTTCTGGTGTTGCTACAATATCTGGGTGGCGATTTCATGACCGATTTTTATATCCGCAACGGCGTGACGGCATCATCGGTTGCCGATATTCCGCCGCTGACCCGCGCCCATGTGCTGCTGGGCATTCTGACCCTTGCACTGGTCACCATCCGCCTGATCGTCCGGCTGATCCATGGCGCACCCGCCCTGCCCGAGGACGAGGACCCGCGCCTGAAGCTGGTGGCCCATGCCACCCATATCATCCTGTATGCGGTGCTGTTTCTGGCACCGGTCAGCGGGCTGGTGGGCTGGTTCGGGCAGGTGGAACTGGGCGTGCTGGCCCATGACGCCATGACAACCCTGCTGGCCGTTTTTGCCTATCTGCACATCGGCGCGGCGCTGTATCACCAGTTTATTCTGAAAAACGACCTGATCCGGCGGATGCTCAAATCCGGCTAGGCCCAAAAAAAATGGCCCGGAAATCCGGACCATTTACTTGTTCGACGTTATCTTCGATTTACATCGCGATAGAGAAGTTCAGGCCAAAGCCCAGCGCCGAGTTGTCGGCGAATGTGCCCGCTGCACCGGCTGAATCACCCAGCCAGATATACTTGGCACCGCCCGAGATTTTGACGTTGCCCATGGTATAGGTCAACCCGCCACCAAGGCTGAAATACCCGTCGGTCGGGGCCAGCGGGGACGGGTCCCCGTGCAGGTTGCGCTCATAGCCAACGGTGACCGCAGCCGACAGGACATCGGACAGCTTGCGCCCGACCCCCAGATTATAGGCGATACGGTCATCGGTATAATCCACCAGCGCGCCGCCCGGATAGGTGGGTGGTGTCAGATCAAAGCTGGACCAGTCCACCCAGCGGATCGAGCCGAATACCAGCGTTGTCGGGTTGATACCGGTCTGGAATTCCAGATTGACCGATTGCGGGGTGGTCACATCCATCGTGCCGGGGATTGAAGGCCCGCCAAAATCTTCGGTGGTTACGTGCGTTGTGCTGACCGTAGATCGATAGGTCAACGCCACGCGCAGCGCGATCTTCGGAATCTGGTATGCCGCACCGGCCACATACCCAAAACCGGAGTCTGATTCCGCGGTGACGTTATAGCCACCAACCAAAGGCACAGAAGCCGTGGCTTGCATGGTTTGGTAGGTTGCGCCGCCAAACACCACGATCCGGTCGGACACGTCATAGCTGCCCACCACCGTAATTGCCGACGAAGACAGGTCGGCCATGGTGCCGGCGTATAATCCGGAAGTATATTCCGCCAGCGAGCCGTAGGGTTGGTCAAAAATGATCGCAAGGGCGAAACTGTCGCCGACATCGGTTTTATATGCGCCCGCAAACTGGAAATAGTTGGGCGACATAATGCCCGTGTCCAGCATGGCCGGATCAACACCCGACACCGAGGGCACCGCATAGGACGCGCCAAATTCCAGCACCGTACCTTCTTCAAAAAGAATATCGACCGACTGGCTGGTACGCTCGATCCCGCCCGCATGCACAAAGGCGGTGCTGGCCAAAAGCGCCGCTCCGGCTGCAAATCCAAGTTTCTTCATTCTATCCTCCCAAGAAACCTTTTATCGACGCAGCATAGCTAAGCGGCTTTCCGCCGGTCAACTGTTACTTGGGGTAAATCGCGGGTTTTACCCCAATATGTTGTATTAAAGCCGGTCGCGAAACGAAAACCAGGTCATGGCCAGCGCCAACAGCGGCGCGCGCGCCCATTTGCCACCGGGAAAGCGCGGGGTTTTGACGCGGGCGAAATGCTCGAACCGTTCGGCGGTGCCGCGCACTGCCTCGGACAGAACCTGACCGGCCAGACTGGCCATCGCGACGCCATGCCCCGAAAACCCCGCCGCCGACAGGATGTTGGGGGTGACGCGCTGAAAGCTGGGCATGCGGTTGACGGTAATTGCCAGCGTGCCGCCCCAAGCATAATCGATCGCCGCCTCCTCCAACTGCGGGAAAATCCGCAGCATCGGCGCGCGGGCCTTGGCAGCAATGTCGGAGGGAAACCGGTAGCCATAGCTTTCACCGCCGCCAAACACCATCCGCCCGTCGGGCGAGCGTTTGAAATAGTTCACCACAAACTTGCTGTCGGCCACCGCCACATCCTGCCGGATCAGTTCAACCGCCAGATCGCCCAGCGGCTCGGTCGCGATGATAAAGTTGTTGATCGGCATGATGCGGGCCGAGACCGCTGGCACCAGATCCCCCTGATAGCCATTGCCCGCCAACACCACAAACGCGGCGCTGACCTGCCCGTTATCGGTATGGACAAGCGCCGGTTCGCCCTGATCGACCTTTACCACCTTGCTGCCCTCGAATATCCGCACCCCCGCATCAAGCGCCGCGCGCGCCAGCCCCAGCACATACTTCTGCGGGTTCAGATGACCCGCGCCCATATCGATGGTTCCGCCGCAATAGGCATCGGTGCCCAACTCGTTGCGGATACCCGCCCCGTCGAGCGCGCGGATATGCGGATACCCGTAGCGGCTGTTCAGCATATCCGCATATTCGACACTGTGGTGCAGGTTGCGCGGGCGCAGCTCGGCGTGGATAATCCCGTCGCGCCAGTCGCAATCGATGTTATGGGTTCTGATCAGGTCGCGCACGCAATCCTTGCTGGCCTCGCCCAGATCCCACATGATTCTGGCGTGATCCGCCCCCAGCATCTTTTCCAACTCGTCCTGATCCACCCGCTGGCCGGTGCCCACCTGCCCGCCATTGCGCCCCGACGCACCAAACCCGACGCGCTGGGCCTCCAGCAGCACCACGTCATACCCGGCCTTGGCCAGATGCAGCGCGCTGGACAGGCCGGTAAACCCTGCACCAATAACGCAGACATCGGCCCGAACCGAACCGGCCAGCGGCGCGAGCGGTTCCAGCGGCGTTGCCACGCTGGCCCAATAGGAATCGGGGTACTGCCCCTTGGTGTCGTTTGCATATAACAGATCCATCGCGCCTTACCTTATCCGCCGGTTTTCCCCTCACTATGCCGCCTTGGGCGGGCAATGCAACCACCCCGCACGCCGCAGGGGCGGGTAACTGCGTTGACTGAAATCGAAAAATATTCAACAATACCCCATTCAGGAGAGCCAATGACGTATATTAGTACCGTTAGAAATGTATTCCTTGCAGGCCTTTTTGCCCTGCCCACCCACGCCATGGCCGAGATGGTCTCGCTGACTTCCAAGGATCAAAGCATCTCGCTGGAGGGCGAACTGATCGGTCTGGAAAACGGCGCATATGTCGTCCAGACCGCCGTTGGCGAGATGCGAATCCCGCGCGAACTGGTCGATTGCGAGGGCGAGGGTTGCCCCATGGTCCTGCGAAACCCCAACGGTTTTGTGGTGTCCGGTTCCAACACGATCGGGGCCAGCCTGATGCCGAACCTGATCAACACCTTTAGCGCCGCCTATGGCCTGAACGTGTTTGAAACGCTGGATGCCAATGAACAGACCCAGACGCGGGTTTACACCATTCAGGATGACGACCTGAACCCGTTTGCCAATGTCGAACTGGTCTCGCACGGGTCGCAAAGCGGCATTCAGGATTTGCTGGACGGCACCGCGGATATCGCCCTGACCTCGCGCAGAATGGACCCCGCCGAGGTGCGCGAAATGGCCAATGCGGGGCTTGGCGATGCCAGCGACCCGAGCAACCAGTATGTGATCGGGCTGGACGGGCTGATCATTACCGTGGCGCAGGGCAACCCGG
Organism: Paracoccaceae bacterium; assembly: GCA_027069385.1. GTDB lineage: Bacteria > Pseudomonadota > Alphaproteobacteria > Rhodobacterales > Rhodobacteraceae > UBA3077. Next base: position 7,055 of record JALXER010000334.1, on the reverse strand, counting down.
TTTCGGCGCTGACTCCGGCGCAGATATCGGCGATTTTCTCGGGGCAGATCGGCAACTGGCGGCAGGTTGGCGGGCCAAACGCACCGATCAACCTTTATGTGCGCAACGATGGCTCGGGCAGTGCCGAATTCTTTGCGTCGCAATTCCTGAGCCAGACCGGCACGCGCTTCGCCAATCAGGTGTTCAGCTTTGAATCCGACGCAGCACTTGCAGCGGCAGTTGCTTCGGACCCGAACGGAATCGGCTTTACCAGCTTTGCCTTTCAGGGCAACACCCGCGCCATCATGATACAGGATTCCTGCGGGCTGACCGCCCGCCCCACCGAGTTTTCGATCAAATCGGGCGAATATCCGTTAACGCGCGAATTATACCTCTATGCCTCGTCAGCACGTTTCGAGGGCGGCGAGGAACGCACCGCCAAGATCGAGGGGTTCTTGCAATTCGTGCAATCCGATCAGGCGCAGCGCGCCATTGCCGATACCGGTTTTGTCAACCAGACCGTGCTGAGCCTGCCGGTCGAACGCCAAGGCCAGCGCATGCTTGATGCCGTGGTCGAGGACCAGAGCGGCCTGACGCTGTCACGGCTGCGCGACACGCTGGCGGCATTTTCGCGCGCCGACCGCCTGTCCACCACCTTCCGGTTCCAGTCCGGCAGTTCGGACCTGAACATTCAGGCAATTGGCGACATTCCACGGCTGGTTGACTATATCCTGTCGCAGGACATGACCGGCAAAGAGGTTCTGTTCGCCGGGTTTTCGGACTCCGACGGCACCTCGTCGCAAAACCGGCGTCTGTCGCTGAACCGCGCCAGAAAAGTGATGGAAATGGTGATCGAGTCGATGGGCGGTGACGCAGGCCGGTATCAGTTCTCGGCGCAGGGGTTCGGGGAATTTTCGCCCATCGCCTGCAACACCACGCCGGAAAACCGTTCGATGAACCGGCGCGTCGAAGTCTGGATCCGCACCATCCGCTAGGCCCTGTTCACGTTTTCGCGCATCCCGGCACGGCGGCCTTTCCACGCGGGAGATTTTATGTTAACGGATGATTACTTGATGGATTTTTAACAGTTTTTGCGTAACGAGTAGGAGTCGGGGCATGTTGTCTGATTGGGACAAAACCGTTTTCACAACCGATCTGGTTGACGGAAAACCGCTTTCACATGATGTATATACCAAGGGCGCCGGCCCTGTAGTGCTGATCATTCAGGAACTGCCGGGTATCGGAGTCGAAACCCTGCGGCTGGCCGATGATCTGATCGCCGCCGGTTTTAGTGTGGTCATGCCGCATCTGTTCGGGCCGCTTGGCAAGTTTTCCATTGTTGGCAATGTCGCGCGGCTGTTTTGTATGCGCCGCGAATTCGCCCTGTTTGCCAGACACAAGACAAGCCCGGTGGTGGCGTGGCTGGCAGCGCTGTGCGACGATACCCGCAAAAAGCATCAGGTGCGCGGCATCGGGGTGATCGGCATGTGTCTGACGGGCAATTTCGCGATTTCGCTGATGGCCGATGATGCGGTGCTGGCCGGGGTGGCCGCGCAGCCGTCTTTGCCCCTGTTCGGCCCGGATGCCCTGCATATGTCCGATCAGGATATCGCCGAGGTGCGCGGGGCGCTGGACGAAAAAGGCGCGATGATCGCAATGCGCTTCAAGGGGGACAAGGCATGCACTGCCGCCAAATTCAATTCGCTGGACGCCGCATTCAACGATGACCGGCAGCGCATCAGACTGAACACCCTGCCGGGCGACAAGCATTCCATCCTGACCGGTCATTTCGTTGATCGGGAAGGCACACCGACCCACGAGGCCCTGCAAGAGGTGATCGCCTATTTCACCGACAAGCTGAACGCCATCGTGCAGCCTATACGTTCAGCAACAGATGCTCGCGCTCCCACGGACTTATCACCTGAAGAAACGCCTCGGCTTCGTGGCGCTTGAGGGCGCTGTAAACATCGCTGAACCCGTTCCCCAGCACCTTGCGCAACTCGGGTGCCTGCTCGAACATATCCAGCCCGCTTAGCAGTGAACGCGGCAGGCCGTGATCGGCGTCATAGGCTTCGCCCTTCATCTGGCTGCGCGGCTTCAGCCCGTTTTTCATCCCCAGATATCCACAGGCCAGCGAGGCGGCAATGCCCAGATAGGGGTTGCAATCCATGCCCACGACGCGGTTTTCGACCCGCCGTGCATCGGCCCCCGATATCGGCACGCGGATACCCGTGGTGCGGTTATCCTCGCCCCATTCCAGATTGATCGGCGCCGAGCCGGAAGCGACATAGCGCCGATAGGAATTCACATAGGGCGCAAACAGGCTGATCGCGTTGGGCACATATTTTTGCAGACCGGCAAGAAAGCTGTAAAACAGGTCGGTTGGCTGGTCATCGGGTGAATTGAACACGTTCTTCCCGTCCGCCCCCAGCACCGAATGATGGATATGCATGGCGCTGCCCGGTTCGTCTTGCATCGGTTTGGCCATGAAGGTTGCATAGCAATTGTTACGAAAGGCCGCCTCGCGGATCATCCGTTTGAAATAGAACACCTGATCGGCCAGCTTTATCGGGTCGCCGTGGATCAGGTTGATTTCGATCTGGCCCGCGCCGCCTTCCTGAATAATGGTATCGATCTCATAGCCTTGCGCCTCGGCAAAGTCATAGATATCATCGATCACCTTGCCGTAATCATCGACCGCCACCATCGAATAGGCCTGACGCGAGGCCACCCGCCGACCGGTGCGCGCCATGGGCGGTTCGATCGGCTGGTTGGGGTCGGTGTTGGGGCGGGTCAGATAGAATTCAAGCTCGGGCGCAACTACCGGCGTCCAGCCCTCGGCGGCATAAAGGCCCAGCACCCGTCTAAGCACATTGCGCGGCACCACCTCTACCGGGGTTCCGTCCATGTTCAGCACATCATGAATAACCTGCAACGTCACATCCCCCGCCCATGGCGCGGCGGTGGCGGTGGCATAATCGGGCACCAATAGCATATCGCTCTCGGTCCACTGGTTTTCGATTTCCATATCCACATATTGCCCGTCAATGGTCTGGAAAAAGATCGACTGGGGCAGGAATACCCGCTCCTCGCGGCTGAATTTCTTGCTGGGCATGGCCTTGCCGCGCGACACGCCGGCCATATCGGCAATCACGCATTCGATTTCCTCGACCCGGCGGCCATTCAGCCAGTCGGACACGGATTCGGGCATTTTGGCGATGTATTGCATCGATTTGGGCAGGGACATGGGTAACCTCAGGTTCGGCCGGTTGGGTTGGGTTTAGCGCCTTTTTGCTGCGCAAGCAAACACAGGAAATCATGCGCCACGCTCGCGGCAGCCAGCGCGGTAATTTCGGCGTGGTCATAGGGCGGAGAGACCTCTACCACGTCCATGCCCACCAGATTAAGCCCGCCCAGCCCGCGGATCAGTTCCAGCGCCTGCCAACTGGCCAGCCCGCCCGTAACCGGCGTTCCGGTGCCCGGCGCAAAGGCCGGATCCAGCCCGTCCACATCAAAGGAAATATAGACCGGCGCATCGCCCGCCCGCGCGGTGATCACCTCCAGCGCCGCATCGATGCCGTTGCGATGCACCCACGGCGCGGTCAGAATCTCGAAGCCGTGGTCGCTGTTATTATGGGTGCGCAGCCCGATCTGGGTCGAGCGCGCCACATCGATCACCCCCTCGGCGGCGGCGCGGGCAAACATGGTGCCGTGGTCAATGCCGCCGTGATCCTCCCATGTGTCGCAATGGGCGTCAAACTGGATCAGCGCGACGGGGCCGTGCCTGTCCGCATGCGCCTTGATCAACGGATAGGCTACGAAATGATCGCCGCCAAAGCTGAGCATCTTTGCCCCGCTGGCCAGAATATGTGCCGCATGGTCCTGAATAGTGCCCGGCACCGATGCCGCGTCATGCGGGTTGAGCATGCAATCGCCGTAATCGACCACTGCCAGCGTCTTGAACGGGTCAAAGCCAAAGGGAAACGCCTCCAACTCGGCCAGTTGCACCGAGGCCTCGCGGATGGCGCGCGGCCCCAGACGACAGCCGGAACGATAGGTGACGGCGCTGTCATAGGGGATGCCCGACACCACTACATCCACACCGTCCAGATCGCGGCTATAGCGCCGGCGCAGAAACGACAGCGCCCCGCCATAGGTCATCTCGGGCCAGCGTTCACGGTTGCCCTTGGCACGAAAAGCCTGATCACCGTTCATCGTTTTTTCCTCATCAACAGGGCGGATGTGATAATCCCGATACTGACCGCCGCCACGATCAATGCGGCCAGCGCGTTGATATCGGGCGACACGCCAAGGCGCACCTTGGAAAAGATCACCATGGGCAGGGTGGTGGCCCCCGGGCCGGACACAAAGCTGGAGATCACCAGATCGTCAAGGCTAAGGGTAAAGGCCAGTAACCAGCCCGAAATCAGCGCCGGTGCGATCATCGGCAGGGTTATGTCGAAAAAGACCCGCGTCGGACTGGCCCCCAGATCAAGCGCCGCCTCCTCGATGCTGTCATCCATATCGGACAGGCGCGATTGCACCACCACGGTGACAAAGGCCATGTTAAAGGTGATATGGGCAATCAGAATGGTGGTCAGCCCGCGCCCCGCCGGCCAGCCGAACAGCGATTCCATCGATACGAACAGCAACAACAGCGACAGGCCGATAATCACATCGGGCATCACCAAGGGGCCGGTCACCATACCGCCCATCAGCCCGCGCCCGCGCACCCGCTTGAAGCGTACCAGCACCATGGCCATCATGGTGCCCAGCACCGTTGCCACGCTGGCCGAGATCACTCCGATCTTCAGCGACAGCCACGCCGCATCCATGATCTGCTGGTTGGCGAACAGTTCCGCATACCATTTGGTTGACCAGCCGCCCCAGACCGTCACCAGCTTGGATTTGTTAAAGCTGTAGATCACCAGCGACACAATCGGGCCGTACAGAAACAGAAAGCCGAGCAAGGCGACGACGGGAGTAAAACGCAGCTTCATACCTCGGCCCCCTTCGACTGGGCGCGGCGCAAGACCATGATCGGGATGATCATGATTGCCAGCATCACGATCGCCACCGCCGAGGCCACCGGCCAGTCACGATTGGAGAAATACTCGTTCCACAACACTTTGCCGATCATCAGCGTATCCGGCCCGCCCAGCAGGGTCGGAATCACATATTCCCCGATCACCGGAATAAACACCAGCATAGAGCCAGCAATGATCCCGGGCATCGACAGCGGCAGGGTAATGCGGAAAAAGCTGGAAATCCGGCTGGCCCCCAGATCGCGCGAGGCCTCTAACAGGGTGTCATCCAGCTTGACCAGATTGGCGTATAGCGGCAGAATCAGGAAAGGCAGATAGGTGTAAACAATGCCGATATAGACCGCCACATTGGTTTGCATGATCACCAGCGGTTCGTCGATAATCCCCGCCCAAAGCAGCACCGCATTCAGAATGCCGTTGGTTTTCAGAATGCCGATCCACGCATAGACCCGCAGCAGAAACGATGTCCAGAACGGCAGCACCACCAGCAACAGTAGGATAGAGCGGCGCGGCTCGGGGCTGCGCGCGATGTAATAGGCCATCGGGTAGCCCAGCAGCAGGGTCAGCAAGGTGGCGATGGTGGCGATTTTGATCGAGGAAAGATAGGCGTTGATGTATAACGAATCCTCCCACATATAGGCGTAGTTATCGAAGTTGATGTTGAACTTCATCGCCCCGTCAACCCAGTCCCACAGGGGCGAATAGGGCGGAATGGCAATGCGCGACTCGGCCACCGAAATTTTCAGCACCACCAGGAACGGGATCATGAAAAACAGGATCAGCCAGAAATTCGGGATCGCAATCACCAGATTGCGCCGCGTCAGAAACCCGCGCGCATTCATGAGGTCAGCACCAGACTGGCCGCCGCGGCCCAGCCGATATGCACCGGCTCGTCCCAGGTGATCGGGTTTTCCTCGTGCAGCCCGTTGGCTGCGGTTACGCGCAGGCAATGGCCGTCTTGCAGGCGCACACGATAGACCGACAGATTGCCCATATAAGCCACCTCCTCGACCACGCCCTGCATGGCATTGGCAGCATTGATCGGGTCGCGCGACAGTTGGATACGCTCGGGGCGCACCGCGATATGCAGTTTCTGGCGGGCGCTCAGCCCGGGTTTTGGCTCGCACAGAATGGCGCCGCTGGCCGAGTTGACCCGCATCATATCGGGTGCGGCCACATCGACTTCGGCGTCGAAAATATTGACCGAGCCGATAAAGTCGGCCACATATTTGCTGTTGGGGTCTTCGTAGATCTGGCGCGGCTCGCCGACCTGCACGATCCGGCCCGCATCCATCACGCCGATACGGGTGGACAGGGTCATCGCCTCCTCCTGATCATGGGTCACCACGATAAAGGTTACGCCCAGATCTTCCTGAATGCGGATCAGCTCGAACTGGGTTTCCTCGCGCAGCTTTTTGTCCAGCGCCCCCAGCGGTTCGTCCAGCAGTAACAGCTTGGGCTGCTTGATCAGCGATCGCGCCAGCGCCACGCGCTGTTGCTGTCCGCCCGAAAGCTGGTGGGGCTTGCGGTTAGCAAAGCCGTCAAGCTTGACCAGCGACAGCATATCACCGGTGCGCTGCATGGCCTCGGCCTTGCCCACGCCCTCGCGCAGCAATCCGTAAGCGACGTTCTTTTCCACCGACATATGCGGGAACAGGGCGTAGGACTGGAACATCATGTTGGTGGGGCGCAGGTTGGCCGCAACGCCGGTCATATCCTGCCCGTCAATCTCTATACTGCCGCTGGTTGGCACCTCGAACCCCGACAGCATGCGCAGCAAGGTCGATTTTCCGCAACCCGACCCGCCCAGCAGGCAGAATAACTCGCCGCGATAGATATCAAGGCTGACATCGTTGACCGCCGCCAGATCGTCGAACATCTTGGTAATGTTCCTGATCCGGACAAACGGTTTTTCGGCGTCGTTGCGCCACGGCTTTGCATCCGCCGCCAATTGCTGCTTTTCCATCTTTCCCCCCGTTCGCCGCGATGTGCGTTCCCTCCCCCGCTTGCGGGGGAGGGAACGCACATAGC
>JALXER010000333.1 GCA_027069385.1 Paracoccaceae bacterium | reverse complement strand
GCCCCAACCCCCCGAGGTGACCTCGCCCACCACCTGCCCGTCATGCCAAAGCGTAGACATATAGGGCGCGTCGCAATCGCCCGCCTCGACCAGCATCGTGACAAAGCGCTTGCTGCGCCCCTGTGCGCGTTCGGCCAAAAGGGCCGCCTTGCCGGGGAAATCGGGCTCCTTGTCCAGCCTTAGAAACCGGTCCAGCCCCAGTTGCAGCGCGGTATAATCGCTGGAAAGATCGCCCTTCCAGCTGCGATAGCCCTTTTCAAGGCGCAGGCTGTTCAGCGCGTACATGCCAAAGGGCGTGGCCCCCGCCGCAAGGATCGCCTCATAGATCGCCGGTATGTTGGCATTGATCGCGTGGACTTCCCAGCCCAGTTCACCGGCAAAGGAAACCCGCGCCAGTTTGCACGCCTGACCGGCCACCGTCGCATCCTGAAAGGTCAGCCAGTGCGCCGATAAATCGGCGCGGGTGTCGATGCTTGCAAACAGGTCGCGCGATTTCGGGCCGGTAACGATCAGGCAGGAATATGCTTCGGTATGGTCCGTCAGGCTGATCGAGCCATCCCCGGGCAAGGCGCGCGAAAGCAGTTCAAAATCATGCCATTGCGCAGCGGCGGCGGTAATCAGGGTGAATTCCTGATCGGAATAGGTAAATACCGACATTTCGCTTAGCACCCGCCCGCGCGTATCGCAAAAATAGGCCAGCCCGATGCGCCCCGCGGCTGGCAACCCCGATGCGGTCTGGCGGTGCAACCACTGCGCCGCGCCCCTGCCCGCGACACGAAACCGCGAAAAACCGGGCAGGTCCAGCACGCCGACTCCGTTTTGCACCGCAGCGCATTCCTGCGCGATACGCGGTTGCCAGGGGCCGTTGCGCGCCCATGTCTGGGTGGCTTTGTCAGAGGTATCATCGCCGGGGTTAGCGTACCAGTTTGCGCGCTCCCATCCGTTATAGGCCCCGAATTGCGCCCCCAGCCCCGCTAGCCGTTTGTGCAGCGGGGAATGCTTTTTGTCACGCGCGGCGGGCCATTCGTGGTGCGGGAAATGCATGGCGTATTCAAAGCCGTACACCTCTTGCCCCTTTTTGTTGACATAGTCCTGGTCGACAAATCCGGTGAACCGGCGCGGGTCGCATGACCACATATCCCATTCGGTTTCACCCGCCGTTACCCATTCAGCCAACACCTTGCCCGCACCACCTGCCTGCGCAATGCCAAAGGTAAACACGCAGGCCTCGAACGCATTGGGCACCCCGGGCATCGGCCCGATCAGCGGGTTTCCGTCGGGCGTATAGGGAATGGGGCCGTTGATCACCTTGTTGATTCCGGCGCTGCCAAGAATGGGCACCCGCGCCATCGCGTCCTCTATGTGCCATTCCAGCCGCTCCAGATCATCGGGGTAAAGCTGGAACGAAAAATCGTCGGGCATCGGGTCATCAGGGCGCATCCAGTGCGCCTTGCACCCGCGTTCATAGGGGCCAAGATTCAGCCCGTGCTTTTCCTGACGCAGATAATACGAGCTGTCCACGTCGCGCAAAAGCGGCAGTTTGTGGCCGGTTTCGCGGCTCCAGACCTGCAATTCGGGGATCTCGTCGGTTAGCAGGTACTGGTGGCTCATGGTCATCATCGGCACCTCGCGACCGCCGAACGGAATGAACATCCGCCCCAGTTCCTGCGCGCGGTATCCGGCGGCGTTGACTACGATCTCGCAGCGGATTTCGCCCTTGGGCGTGGTCAGAACCCATTCGCCGTTTTGCCGGTCAACGGCGGTAACGGGGCAGAACCGCTCGATCCGCGCGCCCAGATCGCGCGCGCCCTTGGCCAGCGCCTGCGTCAGTTGCGAGGGGTCGATATCTCCATCCGCGGGGTCATACAGCCCCCCCGCCAGATCATGGGTTTCAAGAAAAGGATAGCGGTCCTTCAGGTCGGAAACCGCGCAAATCTCCATGTCCATCCCCTGATAGCGGCCCATCCCGCAGGCGCGCTCGAATTCCATCATGCGGTTTCGGTCGTGGCCAAGGCGCAGGCTGCCGGTCACGTGGTAGTTCATCGGATAATCCACCGCCTGCGCCAGCCCCTGATACAGGTCAACCGAATAGCGCTGCATGTTCATCAGCGACCACGACATGGAAAAGGTCGGCACATTGCCCGCCGCGTGCCAGGTGGACCCCGAGGTCAGCTCGTTCTTTTCCAGCAACACCGCATCATGCCAACCTGCCTTGGCCAGATGATACAGGCAAGACGCACCCACCGCGCCACCCCCGATGATTACAACGCGGGTACGGGATGGAAGCGGCATTTTTCTCTCCTTTTAATAGACCGGCGGGCTGACCACCCACAGGATAACGGTTTGCCGGTCGGTTCGGTTGTGCCAACGGTGGCTTTTGTGATCAAAACGAAAACTGTCGCCGCTTTTCAGATGGAAATGCTGGCCGTCAATCCAGAAGTCGATTTCGCCCGAGACGATATATCCGGCCTCCTCGGTGTCGCGTTTCAGCAACTCGGTAGAGGCAGCGCCGGGTTCGATCACCGTGCGGAACATCTCGAAACTGCCACCCAGATCGGGTGAGAGCAGCTCTTCCAGAATGCCTTCCTCGGAGGTGCCCAGATGGCGGCGCGCACCGGCCCGCACAATGAATTTGTTTTCCGGCGTGTCCTGATCATCGAGCATAAAAAACCAGCTGGTCGGCACCTCGAACGCCGCCGCAATACGGCGCAGATCGGTGATCGAGGGTTCGGAGATACCGCGCTCCAACTGGCTAAGGAATCCGACCGAACGGCCGATTTTCAGCGCCAGTTCCTTTAGCGTGATCCCGCGCGCCTTGCGCAACCCGCGCAGATTGCGACCGAGCGAACCGGGGTGATCTTGGGGGGAATGGGCAAGGCTGGACATGGCTGCTCCGTCATCTGGATACCCTTAGCGTGGCGCAGTTTTGTGAAATTGTCAAAGAATATTTCACGACTCGCAAAAACGGCGCAGATATTTCACACAAACCCCAGCGTAATCAGCGATTGCGCAGCGATGTAGGAAATCCAGACCAGCTTGGGCAGGGTTGGTGCGGGTTTTGTGATCACAAACATCTCGATCGCCAGAACACTGTCGGAAAACGCAAAAACAAAGCTGCCGGTTATCGGCATTGCGTGGCCCTTGGGTAGGAAAAGCGCGGCGCTGACCATGGCTGTGATCACGAAAATATAGGCCAGCACCGCAAGGCGATAACGGCCGGTTCGAGGCCAAAGCACAGCGCCGAACCCGAGGGCATAGACCAGCATGACCAGATGCAGCCAATGAAAGCGCGGGGTGGCGGATTGCCAGAACAGCGCGATGTATAACACATGCGCGACCAGAAATGCGCCCAGCCCAAGGGTAAAGCGCCGCTCGTCACGTGACAGGAAGAAATCGCCAATCGCGCTTAGTGCCAGCGCCGCCACCAACAGGATCGGCGCGCCAAGAACGGCGGAAAAAGCGGCCATCAGGGCAACAGGAACGGTTTTCCAAAAGCTGCGCCAGGCCGAGATTTCAGCCTGTAAAAACCCGTAGCCATAGAT
>JALXER010000332.1 GCA_027069385.1 Paracoccaceae bacterium | reverse complement strand
GGGGGGGCGTTCCGCCCCCTCGCGACTTGGCGTCGCTCCCCCCTGAGAGTATTTGTAGAAGAATGAAATCTATGATCTTCTTCTTTTCCTAAATATCCCGGGGGTGAATGGCGCTTGCGTCAGAGGGGGCTGGCCCCCTGCTTGTGCCCCGCACAAGCTCTGCCGATAAGGGGGGCCGCTTGCGGCTCCCCGCAGAGGCAGACGCCCCGGCGCGCACCCCTTACCGCTGTTTCAAGACAAATTCCCGCACCTTTTCACCCACCCGTTCCGGCTGCGCTTGCGCCAGGAAATGCGGACCATCAATCGTTTGAACATCGCTAGTATTCCTGAACGGGTCTGCTGCCGCCTTTGGTACCAGCCGATCCTTTTCTGCCTGCAGAAACAGGCACGGGATATCCGGCATCAGGGCCGAGTCATCCACCCTCAACACCTGTTGCAGCCGCTGCGCAAGGGTGCGGGGCGGGACACGGTGCATGACCGTTCTAAACCGCGCCATAAAGTCAGCACTTATCCAGCACCCGATGGTAAAGGGTCGGGCAAGGTGGGCAAACACCCCAAGGTGCAGCGGCACAAACCGCAGCAGGCCGGCCAGCATAGCAGGAACCCTGCGCGGAGCCTTGGCAAAGCTCGCAACGAACACCACGCCCTTTAATGTTCCGTTTCTTTGCATAGCAACCCGAAGCGCCACCGGACCGGAGAAGGATTCGGCCACAATCATATAGGGTTCATCGGGCAAGCGCGGCGAAAGCCACGCCACGACCTCGTCATAGCGGCTCAGCTCGAACGGGTACGCGATCACCGATACATCGAACCATTGCCCTAGTACTTCGGCAAGCGGGCGCAGCAATGCACCGGTGCCGTCAATACCGGGCAGCAGGACCAGTTTTATTGCGGCAGATACCCGCCCCCGCCGGGGGTTTCCAGCCAGTACACATCGCCCGAGCCCATCTCGCGCTGGTCGGCCGAGGCCAGTTCCTCGACCTTTCCGTCGCTACGCACAATCCGCGTGCGCCCCGGCCCGCCGGGCCCGCCACCGGCCAGCCCGGGCGGCGGCACAACCCGATGCCCCGACAGCACCGCCACCGTCATCGGCTCCAGAAACCGGATGCGCCGCGTCACGCCGTTACCGCCGCTGAACCGCCCTTTCCCTCCCGAGCCGTGCCGGATCGAGAATTCCTCCAGCAGCACCGGATAGCGCCATTCCAGCACCTCGGGGTCGGTCAGGCGAGAGTTGGTCATGTGGGTATGAATGCCCGATGTCCCGTTATGGCCGCTGCCGTCATGGCGCATGCCCGCCCCCGAGCCGCCACAGATGGTCTCGTAATACTGATAGGTATCGTTGCCCCATGTGGTGTTGTTCATGGTGCTTTGCGCCGCCGCCTGGACACCAAGCGCCAGCAACAGGGCCGAGGTCACCGCCTGACTGGTTTCCACATTGCCCGCAATCACCGCTGCGGGGTATTGGGGCGACAGCATGGTGCCGCGCGGCAGGATAACCTTTAGCGGTTTCATTACCCCTTCGTTCATCGGAATGTTGTCATCAACCAGCAGCCGGAACACATACAGCACCGCCGCCCGCGTCACCGGTTCGGGCGCGTTATAGTTGGTCGCCAGCTGGCCCGTGGTGCCGGTAAAGTCGATCACCGCCCCGCGGGTTTTGTGGTCAACCGTAATGCGCACCCTGATCTCGCGCGGATTCCCGTCGAAATCGGGGTCCATGGGATAGGTATATTCAGCATCTTTCAGGGTTTCGATGGCGCGGCGCACGCATTCCTCGGCATTGTCCTGCACATGGCCCATATAGGCCTGCACGGTGGGCAGGCCTATATGCGCCACCATTTTACGCAATTCCTGCGCGCCCTTTTCGCAACTTGCCACCTGCGCTTTCAGGTCGGCGATATTGATATCGGGGGCGCGTACCGGATAGCGGGCCGCCAGCAGCAATTCGCGGGTTTCGGCCTCGCGGAACACGCCCTGATCCACCAGCTTCCAGTTGTCGATCAGCGCGCCTTCGTCGTGGATGCTGCGGCTGTCGGGCGGCATCGATCCGGGGGTCAGCCCACCCACATCCGTATGGTGCCCGCGCGCCGAGGTATAGAACAACACCGTGCCATCCGCATCAAACACCGGCGCTACCACGGTGATATCGGGCAGATGCGTGCCGCCGTTATAGGGCGCGTTCAGCACAAAGACATCGCCCGGTTTCATCCCGGGGTTCTGCGCGATCACCGCCCGCACCGAGGCCCCCATGGAGCCCAGATGCACCGGCATATGCGGCGCGTTGGCGATCAGGTCGCCGCGCGCATCGAACACCGCGCAGGAAAAATCGAGCCGCTCCTTGATGGTGACCGAAACGGCGGTGTTTTCGAGCACCGCGCCCATTTGCTCGGCAATCGACATATAAAGGTTGTTGAACACCTCCAGCATCACCGGATCGGCCTTTGTGCCGATGGCATGGTCAACGGCGCGAGCGGTGATGCGGGTCAGTTCCACATGGTTATGGGCGGTAATTTCGGCCCGCCAGCCCGGTTCGATGGTGATGGCGGTGTGGGGTTCTACCAGCACGGCGGGGCCGGTCAGCCGGTCGCCCGGCACCATATCCTGACGCCGCACAAAGCGCGCATCGTGCCATTCGCCCCCCAGATAGACCGGCGCAACCCGCGCGGTCGCATAGGCGGTTTCGTCGCGGGTCTGCGTTTCAAGCGCCGGTTCGGACAGGTCAGTGGCGTTGCCCACGGCCTCGATGCTGACGGTCTCTATGACCAGCGGCGCATCGCCGGGCGTAAAGCCAAAGCGCGCCTTGTGCGCGGCAATAAATGCGCGGCGCATGGTGGCCTCGTCATCAAAAGGGATCGGCAGTGCGGTATCGGTTCCCTTGACCTTCAGGTGCAGAGTGGTGGACATGTCAATCGCGGTTTCGGGCACGCCTTGCGCCTCGACCTCGGCCAGCGCCTGCACGCCCAGCCCGTCGAGCATCGCGGCCGCCTGCAAACGGCTGTCGGCGTTCAGCTCTGCCTCGAGCGCCTGCGCCCGACTGGCGCGAATATCGGCCAGCCCCATGCCATAGGCCGACAACAAAGAGGCCATCGGATGGATCAGGCAGGTTTTCATTCCCAGCGTATCGGCGATTGCGCAGGCGTGTTGCGCCCCTGCCCCGCCAAACACGCTCAGGCAATATCCGGACACGTCATAGCCGCGCTGCACGCTGATTTTCTTGATCGCATTGGCCATGTTTTCCACCGCGATGCGCAAAAACCCGTCGGCCAGTTCTTCGGGTGCCATGCCGACCTGTGCGGCCATGTCGCCAAAGGCGGTGCGGGTGGCCGCCACGTCCAGCGGCCTGTCCGCATCGGGGCCGAAAATCGCCGGAAAGAATTCGGGGCGCAGCTTGCCGACCATCACATTCGCATCGGTCACCGCCAAGGTGCCGCCGCGCCCGTAACAGACCGGCCCGGGGTTGGCACCGGCACTTTTCGGCCCGACCCGCAGGCGGGTGCCGTCATAGCTTAGCAGGCTACCGCCCCCCGCCGCGACGGTGTGGATATTCATCATCGGCGCGGTTATGCGCACCCCGGCCACCTCGGTATTCAGCACACGCTCGAATTCACCGGCAAAGTGGCACACATCGGTTGAGGTGCCGCCCATATCAAAGCCGATCACGCTGGTTTTTCCGGCAATCCGGCTGGTCCCGACACAGCCCACAACGCCGCCCGCCGGGCCGGACAGAATGGCATCCTTGCCCTGAAAATTCTGCGCATCGGTCAGGCCACCGCTGCTTTGCATGAACATCAGCCTGCCGGTGGTATCCCCGTCAAACGCCGCCGCCACACGGTCGATATAGCGGCGCAAAATGGGGGTCAGATAGGCATCAACCACCGTGGTATCACCGCGCGAAACCATTTTCATCAGCGGTGAGACCTCGTGGCTGACCGAGACCTGCGCAAAGCCGATATCGCGTGCAATAGCCGCCGCCTCGGCCTCGTGGCGGGTGTGGCGATACCCGTGTACAAACACGATCGCGCAGGCCCGCACGCCCGAGGCGTAAACCCGCATCAGGTCGGCGCGCAACGCCGCCCCGTCAAGCGGCGTTTCAACCGTGCCGTCGGCGCGCACTCGCTCGGCCGCCTCGATCACCTTGCTATACAGCATTTCGGGGCGGATCAACTCGCGGTCAAACAGCTTTGGCCGCGCCTGATAGGCCAGCCGCAACTGGTCACGCAGCCCCGCCGTTGTAACCAGCACCAGCGGTTCGCCCTTTCGCTCCAGCAGGGCATTGGTCGCCACGGTGGTGCCCATTTTCACGGCATTGACCCGCGCAACCGGAATGGCGTCGCCCGCAGACAGCCCCAGAAACGCGCGGATTCCGAACAGGGCCGCGTCGTCATACTGTTCGGGGTTTTCCGATAACAGCTTTTTGGTATGCAGTTTCCCCCCGGGATCGCGCGCCACGATATCGGTAAAGGTACCGCCCCGGTCAACCCAAAAATCCCACGCTGTCATGATGCCCTCCTGTTCGTCTTATCACAATGCCTAGAGCTTTGGCCGCGCTAGTGCAATCCCTCTCGACAGCATGGGCGCAACCCGATATCCTGAGTGAAACAATCAGGGGAAACCATGTCGATCTGGACACGCATAGCGGACGCAATCAAGTCCCTCGCCAGCGGCGAGGCGCTGTCCTCACTGTTCGAGCGTTTGAACACCCCGCCCGAGCGCTCCATCGGCTTTACCATCGCCATTATCGGTCTGGGGGCCAAGATGGCCAAAGCCGACGGAGAGGTAACCCGCGACGAGGTAATCGCCTTTCGCCAGATCTTCCAGATCCCCCCTCAGGACGAGGCCCACGCGGCCCGGGTATTCAACCTCGCACGGCAGGATGTGGCGGGGTATGATCTGTATGCCCGCAAGATCGCCAAGATGTTTGCCCATGACCGCGAAATGCTGGTCGATCTGCTCGAAGGGTTGTTCAGCATTGCCATGGCCGATGGCGAATACCACCCCAAAGAAGACGAATTTCTGGCCAACGTCGCGCGGATTTTCGGGCTGGAACAACGGGTATTCATGTGCCTGCGCTCGCGCTATGTGCCGGGTATGCTGCCCGACCCCTATTCGGTGCTGGGCATTTCTCCGGACATGAGCTTTGACAAGATGCGTGCCCGCTGGAAAGCGCTGGTCCGCGAGACCCACCCCGATGCGATGATCGCGCGCGGCCTGCCTGCCGAAGCCATCGAGATCGCCACAAGGCGCCTGAGCAACATCAACAACGCATGGGAGCAGATCCTTGCACAACGCCAGCCGGAATCCGTCTGACCTGCGGATCGCCACCTATAACGTCGAATGGTTCAGCGCCCTGTTTGGCCGCGACGACGAATTGTTGCTCGATGACCACCGTTCGGCCCGCCACAAGATCAGCCGCCGCGAACAGGCCGAGGCGCTGGCCACGGTGATAAAGCGCATCGATGCCGATGTGATCATGATCATCGAAGCCCCCAACACCGATGCCAATCATTCCACCACCCGCGCGCTACAAAACTTTGCCGCGCATTTCGGGTTGCGTCAGGATACGGCTGTGACGGGGTTCGAAAGCCACACCGATCAGGAAATTGCCGCGCTCTATGATCCGGTGGTGGTAGCGTTGGCGCATGACCCGAAGGGTGCGGTCTCGGATGGCAAGCGCGTGGCGCATGCGCCGCGCTTTGACGGGGTGTTCAAGCTTGACGTGGATGTGGACGGGCAGCCCGACCAGCACCGGTTTTCCAAGCCACCGCTGGAACTGGCGCTGCGCCATCGCGCCACCCAGAAAACCCTGCGCCTGATCGGCGTACATGCCAAATCCAAGGCGGCCCACGGCATCAAGGACGAGGCCGAGGCCATCAAGGTCTCTATCGACAACCGGCGCAAGCAATTGGCGCAATGCATCTGGATACGCGAACGGGTCGAGGACCACCTGCAAGCGCAGGAACCGGTGATCGTACTGGGCGATTTCAACGACGGGCCGGGGCTGGATGCCTATGAAAAACTGTTCGGGAAATCGGGGGTAGAGGTCGTACTGGGCGATGCGGCACAGCCCGAAATGCAACTTGCCGATCCGCATGCGCAAATCTGGCTGGACCCGCGGCAAGGCTGGGCGCTGTCCTCGGCACGGTTCTATCATGCCGGGCTGCGCTGGTTTGTGAATACGCTGCTGGATTATGTGATGCTGTCGCCAGATCTGGTATCCTCGGCACGGCCGGAATGGCACATCCTGCACCCGTTCGACGACCCCGCCTGTTTTAACGACAAGCGCCTGCAACACGCGCTGCTGACCGCCTCCGACCACTTCCCCGTGACAGTCGATCTGCATTTCTGACCCGGCGGAATCCCGCAAAGCGGGATACCCGTTTACCAGCCCCAAAGGGGCTGGCGACTGGCACCCGATGGCAACCGGACGGCCCGGAGTTTATGTTTGTGCCAATCCGGTCTATATACCCTGAACCGGAACAACCAAAGGAAAACCGTCATGGAGTCACAAGAACACGCGCTTGATCACGAGGCGCTGTTGCGCATGGCAATTGACGAATCGCGCAAGGCAAGGGATGGCGGCAATCACCCGTTTGCCTCTATTCTTGTCGGGCCGGATGGCAAGGTTCTGATGACCCAGCACAATGCCTATATGCCCGATCACGACATGACCGGCCATGCGGAACGGGTGCTGATGACCCGAGCCTCTACAACCTATCCGCCCGAATTGCTGCGCGAATGCACGATCTATACCTCGGCCGAACCCTGCGCCATGTGCGCCGGTGCGATCTATTGGACCGGTCTGGCGCGGGTGGTGTACGGGCTGACCGAAAAGGCGCTAAAACAGATCACCGGAGACCACCCCGAGAACCCCACCCTCGACCTGCCCTGCCGCACCGTCTTTGACGCGGGCCAGCGACAGGTCGAAGTGATCGGCCCGCTTTTGAGCGAAGAGGCCGCGCAGGTGCATGACGGGGCTTGGGATTAGGGCGCAAAGCTGGCCGGGTCCAGCCGGTCGGGCCGACCGGGCAGCGCCAGAGATGCAAGGTTTGGCGGGGTGCGGGCAATGATCTTGCCGGCGCGGATTACCGCCAGACGGGTCGGGCGCAGGCGGATGGCCTCTATCGGATCTTTGGCCTGTAGCAGCACCATATCAGCCTTGCATCCCACCGCCAGCCCATACCCCTGCAACCCCATGATCCGCGCCGAATTGACGGTTACCGCATCAAAGCACCACGCCATATCCTGACGCGAGGAAAGCTGCCCCACATGCAGGCCCATATGGGCCACGTCCAGCATGTCGGCCCGCCCCAGCGAATACCACGGGTCCATCACGCAATCCGAGCCAAAACCCACCGTGATTCCGGCATCGCGCAATTCCCTGACCCGGGTTTGGCCGCGCCGCTTGGGATAGGTATCATGGCGCCCTTGCAACATAATATTGATCAGCGGGTTGGGCACCGCGTGCAACCCCGATTCGACCATCAGCGGAATCAGCTTGGACACATAATAGTTATCCATCGAGTGCATCGAGGTCAGATGCGAGCCGGTCACCCTTCCTTGCATCCCCAACCGTAAGGTTTCATGGGCAAGGGTCTCTATGTGGCGGCTGTGGGGGTCGTCGGATTCGTCGCAATGCATATCCACCATCAATCCGCGCTCGGCGGCGATCTCGCAAAGCATGCGTACGCTTTGCGCGCCCTGCTCCATGGTGCGCTCGAAATGCGGGATTCCGCCAACCACATCAACGCCCATATCCAGCGCGCGCAACAGGTTGTCCATGGCGCTTGGGTCGCGCAACACCCCGTCTTGTGGAAAGGCAACCAGTTGCAGGTCAAGGTAATCCGCCACCTGTTTGCGCACCTCTATCAGCGCTTCGACGCCTTTCAGGCTGTCATCGCACACATCCACATGACTGCGAATCGCCCCGATTCCCTGCGCCACCGCCAAATCGCAAAACCGCAGGGCCCGCGCGATGATTTCGTCAACGGTTTGCAGCGGTTTCAGCTCTCCCCATAATGTGATGCCTTCCAGCAGGGTGCCCGAGTCATTCATGCGCGGACGGCCCAGCGACAGGGTTGCATCCATGTGGAAATGCGGGTCTACAAATGGCGGCGACACCAGATACCCCGCCGCGTCTAAGGCCTTGTGCGATGGAGCATTCAGCCCTGTTTCCAACGCGCGGATCACCCCGTCGCGACACCCGATATCGATGCCCGAACGCCCGTCGGGCAATGTGGCGTTGGTGATGACCAGATCAAACATGCGCTTCCCTTTCCTTGAATTGCGGCCACAGTTGACCAACCAACCCGCGCTGTCAACACGCGCAACCCGCCGGACAATCGCCACCAAGCGCCTTGACATTTCAAAAAACAAACGGCTAACTCTTTCGGGCGCAGGCGGATAAATCCCGTTGCGACAAACGGCCAGTGGGCAACAAGACCCCAAGCAAACAGCCGTAGAACTAAAAAGGGAGATATTGCCAAACGGCCCGTCCGGTCTTGCACCGGTGGCTGTGGCTGGGCACGAAAAACGCAAAACTGCCATATTGAACACTTATCTGCCACCGGGGCCCGAAACGGGATTCCTGCATCACCATATGGCATCGCGGCGCTGGTTTCGCATGCCTTGAACTAAAAACGGACGACGCATGCGCAACACCAAGAATCAGGCCCCGCGCCTAGAATTGAAAGGGATCACCAAACGCTTTCCGGGCGTTCTGGCCAACGATCACGTTTCCTTTTCGGTCATGCCCGGCGAAATTCACGCGCTGCTGGGTGAAAATGGCGCCGGTAAATCGACGCTGGTCAAGATGATTTACGGCATCATGCCGCCGGACGAGGGCGAGATTTACTGGAACGGCCAACCGGTGCGCATTTCCCACCCCAAGGCGGCGCGCAAGCTGGGCGTGGGCATGGTGTTCCAGCACTTTTCGCTGTTCGAGGCCATGACCGTGCTGGAAAACATCGCGCTGGGCATGGATGCCAAAATTCCGGCCCGCGACCTAGAGGCCCGCATTCAGGAAGTCATGCAGCGCTATGGCCTGAAACTGGAACCGCAACGCATTGTGTCCACCCTGTCGGTGGGCGAACGCCAGCGCATCGAAATCGTGCGGGCGCTGTTGCTGGACCCCGAACTGCTGATCATGGACGAGCCGACCTCGGTGCTGACCCCCCAAGAGGTGGAACAGCTTTTTGTGGTGCTGCGGCAACTGGCCAGCGAGGGGCGCTCTATCCTGTATATTTCCCACAAGCTGCACGAGATCAAGGCGCTGTGTTCGCACGCGACCATTCTGCGGGCCGGCAAGATTGTCGATACCTGTGACCCGCGTCAGGAAACCTCGCACTCTATGGCCGAAATGATGATCGGCGGCGATCTGAAAGACGTGAAGCGCAGCGCCGGACGCAGCTTTGGCGAGGTGCGCCTGTCCATTGACGGCCTGAGCGTACCCGGCGACGGAGCCTTTGGCATTTCGCTGAAAGATATCGGGTTTTCGGTGCGCAGCGGCGAGATTTTCGGCATTGCCGGAGTGGCGGGGAACGGCCAGAACGAATTGTTGTTGGCCCTGTCCGGAGAGGTGCCCTCGGATATCGCCGCGGCGGTGCAGGTGGATGGCACGCCCATGGGCACCCATTCGGCCAAGCACCGGCGGCTTGCCGGTATGGCAACGGTGCCCGAAGAACGCCACGGCCACGCGGCGGTGCCCGATTTTTCGCTGACCGATAACGCCATTCTGACCGCGCGCGACCGGCTGGGCATGGTGTCCTCGGGGATTGTCAGTTCGCGGGCGGCGCGCAAATATGCGCATGACGTGATTACCGCCTTTGACGTCAAGGCCACCGGCCCTTCGGCCATGGCCGATTCGCTGTCGGGCGGCAATCTGCAAAAATACATCATGGGGCGCGAAATCATGCAAAACCCCTCGGTGCTGATTGTCAGCCAGCCCACATGGGGGGTTGATGCCGGTGCGGCGGCGGCCATCCATCAATCGCTGGTCGATCTGGCCGAGACGGGATCCGCCATTGTGGTGATCAGTCAGGACCTTGATGAGTTGCTAAGCCTGTGCGACACCATGGCGGTGATCAACGAAGGCAGGCTGTCGGACCCGATGAAGGTATCCGAAGCCGACATAGAACAGATCGGCCTGCTGATGGGGGGCGTGCATGGCGATGCCGATGCTCCGGTCAAGATTTCCGAGGAGGTAGCCCATGCGTATTAAGCTGGAAAAACGCGCCAAGCCAAGAGTGGCGATGTTGTTGATCACGCCGTTGGCCTCGGTGCTGATGCATATTAAACTGGAAAAACGCGCCAAGCCAAGCGTGGCAATGCTGTTGATCACGCCGTTGGCCTCGGTGCTGGTCACCATGCTGATCGGTCTGGTGGTTTTCGATTTGCTGGGGGTCGACGGGGTTCGCGCGGTAAAAGACCTGTTTCTGACGCCGATTCTGGCCTCGTACAAATGGCAGGATGTGGCGGTCAAGGCCGCGCCGCTGGTGATTATCGCGCTGGGGCTGTCGATGGGCAACCGGGCGCAGGTCTGGAATATCGGTGCCGAAGGGCAATACATTATCGGCGCGCTGGCCGCTGCCGGTGTCGGGTTGCTGGCCGGAGCCACCGGCGGGGCGCTGGTGATACTGGCAATGGTTCTGGCCGGGGTTCTGGGCGGAGCAGCATGGGCCGCAGTGCCTGCCTTTTTGCGAACCCGCTACAACGTCAACGAAATTCTGTCGAGCCTGATGCTGACCTATGTGGCGCTTCAGGTGCTGGGCTATCTGATCGGCGGGCCGTGGAAAGACCCGAACGGGCGCAACTTTCCGCAAACCGCGCCGCTGAATCCCGACCAGACCCTGCCCATTCTGGTGCCCGGCACCACCGTGCATCTGGGCATAGCGATTGCGCTGGTACTGCCATTCCTGTTCTGGCTTCTGACCTCTCGGTCGGTGTTCGGGTTCCAGATCAGGGTGGTAGGCAGCGCCCCGCATGCGGCGCGCCATGGCGGCTTTGACCAGCGCCGGACCATCTGGCTGGTGCTGCTGATCAGCGGAGCCATGGCCGGTCTGGCCGGCGCGCTGGAATTCACCGGTTCGTTGAAGGTGATCAATCTGGGCTTTCCCTCGGGCTTTGGCTTTACCGCGATCATCGTGGCCTTTCTGGGCCGCCTGCACCCGATTGGCTGTCTGGTGGCGGGGATCGTCCTGGCGGTAACCTATGTGGGCGGGCAGGTGGCGCAAACCTCGGTGCATATCCCCAATTCGACCGCCGGTATTTTTCAGGCCATGATGCTGTTTTTCATTCTGGCCAGCGACATTCTGGTGCGTTACCGCGTTAAACTGATCACCAAGAAAGCGCCCTCTGCGGCATCGGGAGCATAATCGATGAGTCTGGATTTTATCATTGCAGCGATCATTACCATTATCGGGCTGACTACGCCGATTCTGCTGGCGGGGCTGGGGGAACTGGTAGTGGAAAAGTCGGGCGTGCTCAATCTGGGCGTAGAGGGGATGATGCTGGTCGGCGCGATCTCGGGCTTTGCCGTTACCGTTATGACCTTCAACCCGTGGCTGGGGGTGCTCGGGGCGGCGGGCGGCGGGGCACTGGCCTCGCTG